>CAMGFM010000017.1 GCA_946055365.1 uncultured Prevotella sp.
TTCTTCACGGCATGTTCCGGGTCTTGTATTGCGGCGACAGCGTAACGCTCTGCCCTAGTAAGCACGCCATTGTACTTCTTGGCATTGAGGTTTACACGCTTCTTTTGCTTCAGGAGATTGAATATTTCTGCCTTCAGCTCTGCTTTCTTTGCCATTGCTTCGGCTTCAGCCTGTTTTTTGGCATTGGCATTGGCTGCCTCCTGTTTCTGCTTCTGCTCCTCAAGTTTCTTTAGCTCTTGTGCTGCATTGTCGGCATATATTGCGGCTTGGTCTGATGCCTCTGCGGTTTGTTTGGCACGCTCTGTGTTTTTTTTTGCAATTGTATCGACATCAGTAGTATCTTTAGGAGCTGGTCCTTGAAAATAATTTATGGCACCCCATATAGCGAGTCCTAAGACAAGGGTTGCAATCACTCCGATAAAGAGTTCTTTCCAATGGAACAGTTCTTTGTCTTTGTGGTTGCCGTTGTCTTGGCTGTCTTTTTTGCGTCCGTCTTTTTTTCCAGACACATTGCCGCGAGAACCGCCGCCAATGGTGGTAACGGTGATGGGTTTGGGCGTTTGCATAAGGCTCTTGTCCACAGTGATGGTTATGATGCAGGCCTTATTGTCCCTGTCCACTTTCATGTCTGTGATGACAGTGTACTTATATACACCTGCTTTCAGCGTAGATGGAGACACTCTCAGCTGTTTGTTCAGTACTTTCTCGGCCTTTGCTCTCTTGTCCTTGCTGTCGGGGCTTGTGATAATCTCGTCTATGGAGTCATCGCCAATGTAGAAATGGATGTCTTTCTGTCTGATGCCTTTCTGCACGGTGGCTTTGCCGTCTTCAGCTTTGTCTTTCCATTCAACGGTGATGTCATACCACACTGGCTCAGGATTCATTTTGCAGTCTATGCGTCTGCCTTGCTTGTCAAGAGTTACGGTGGCACCGTCCATGCTCAGCCTGTTGTCGGGTGCTTCAAGCACGTCCTTGAGACAGAAGGTGACGGGCTTGTAGGTGCAGAACGCCGTGTCGTCCTTGCTCGCGGTATATTCGTCTGTGGGCAGTGACATCTTGTGGCCTTGCTTATGACCGTCCACATACACCTCAAACGCAGTCTTGGGCAGGGGTATGATGAGGTTGTCAAGCCCGGGGCTGACGCTGGCCTGACAGTTAGTGCCTATCTCTATGTCCTTGTAGGGCGCGAAGCACTTGTGATTGGTGTTCTCAAAGAACTGCGCCAGCTTGTCTTCTGCCACGCAAGCCACGCCCGTGGAGCCCGTGGGGTTCATTGAGACATGCTCGCAGTACGATTGTTCCAGAGGATATTTCATCACTATGGGGCGGAACAGCTCGCTGTCGATGTCTACGTTGAGAAATTCCCTGCGCCCGTCTGCCACGGTGCGCATATATTTGCTCACGAAGAGTTCGTAGACCTCCCTCATCAGTGTGTAGGGGCTTTTGCCGTCCTGCATCTGCGCGCCCCTCGTGATGGAGAGGGCTATGGTGAGGCAGCCCGATGGCTCTGCGTCATAGCATTTCACTTTAGTGTCTATGAGCATATAGAGCATATAGTCGTCGGTGTGCTTCACCACGTATACGGGAACCTCATTTATGACGGGCGTGCGATAGAGGTTGTTGCTCTCATTGCCCGCCAGTACTCCTACAGTAGCCAATGGCGCAAAGCCTGCCCTGCGCACCTTGGTGCCTCCTATGCGCAGTCCCATCTGCGGGACGCGCATGGGTTGTGCTGTATTGTTTGTCGGCATAGTCTTGTTTTGTTTACCTTATGTTATGTTATCCATGTTTTCGCTAACTCACATGCTCTCTCAGTTGCCTCCGCCCAGCATGTCTCTCAGCTTGTCAATAAAAGTTCTCTCTCTGGTGCCGCCTGTTATATCGCGTATGATGTCCATTATCTCCACGCTGTCGTTCTTGTCAAAGCTGAAAACGTCGCCGAGATAGAACTGTCCGAGCGAGAATGTGAACACCAAGGGGCTGTAGCCAGTGGCGCGGTTGATGCGCCGTGACTGTCGGCAAAGGGCTTTGAGTGCCTCCACTGGGCCCGTGTAGTGGTGGAGCAGCAGGTCGCGCGCCTTTTCGCCGCGCTCGCTTCTCTCGCCAAGCACGTCGGCCTTGGTCACGATGAAGTGTATGGCATCCACCTTGTTCATTATGTCCTTGTTTTGCGGCAGTGAGAACAGCGACACGAACTTGTTGAGGATGGTGAGCTGCGAGATGTATTTCTTGCGTATGCGCTCGTCTATGATGTTGCCGTCTTCGTCCTTTATCTTTTCCACATATTCAATCTTCACCTTGTCCTTGGTGGCATCCACGATGATGAAGAAAGCCTTGCGGTTGCTGTTGCTCATGAGATTGGTCGCTCCCGTGCCCATGTCTGCCAATGACGGCTCGGCGTTCTCCGCTATTCTTGTGGCAAACTCTTCGCCCGACATCTCCACAAGGTTGATGTTGTGGTTGATGATTTTGCCTCTTCTGGTCTCCTCATACACCGTGCCGTTGATGGTGGTGACAAACGAGCCGAAGGTAGAGCCAGGAGTCAGTCCGGCATGGGCATATTCCTGCAGGGCGGCTGCATATTCTCCGCCGTTGATTTTCATGTTGAGAGTGTAGTTGTTGCCGTTGGCGCCTGTCAGACCCATGAGCAGACAGGTCTTGCCCGTGCCTGGAGTGCCGAAAAGATACACGTCGGTGCAGTCGGGCATGGCCTCTATGTATGGGTTTTCCATCATAAAGTCCTGGAGATTGGGAAGTAGTTGGCGGTCAATTTCCAGTCTCTCCCAGCTGTCTTCGGTGATTAGCCCCTCGTCTTCAAGCTCCCATTTTTTGAAGATGTCGTATGACACTATTCTCTTCACATCTGCAACGCCAAATTCCGACGGATTGCTCTTCATCTTTGCCAGCATTTCGTCGCGCATGGCGTAGTATTTTGAGTTGATGTCGTTGATGAACGGGCTTGAGGAGTGCGCTTCACGATAGTCATACACATCGAAGATGTCGCCAGTGTGCTTTATGTCGTCCCATACCTGAAACTCGTTGAGCGCGTTGTTGGCTTCCACGACATGCCTGCCCAACGGCCAGTCGCTGATGTAGCGTGTGAGGCTGCTCTTGCTGATAGCCATCTTTGTAATCTCCCACGACAGTTTGTCCAGTTCATCCATGTGGATGGTGTCGGGGTGTCTCTCGCGATATTTTTTCAGCTCCTTATAGTCGTTGCGGTCAAGCGTTTCCCACTCCAGAGCCTCTCTTTGCGCCTTTTCTTCGTGCGCTTTTCTTGCGCGCTCTTCTTCTTCACGTCTCCTTTGTTCCATCTCTGCCGCCTGCAGCTTGTCTGGCAGGCTGTTGCTTATGTGTGTTATGTTGGCTGCCTTTTGGGCGGCAGGATATTTTGATAGGTATTCGCGGCAGAGACTCATGAGAGATCTTATCTCTTGGGGCGTGTTCTGTGATGCTGTCTCTATGCTTCTGCACAGCTCGACCTCTTGCGGGTCTCTTGCAAGGTCGGTAAGCTCGGTGTAGAGTGCGGAGCTGATGCAGCCCTTGAAGTCATCTATGTGCAGGTCGTCCCATTGTTCAAGCAGTTTTTTCAGGTCATTGGCACTTATGTTTGCCCTGTTTTTTATCTGGTTGAGCAGCATTTGCTTCTTGTTTCCTAATGTTGGCATGGTGTATGTCGTTTATGTGGTTTAATAATTAAGTGGTGTGACTGTGTCTGTGAGGCGTGTAGGCGGCGCGTGATGTCACGTGGCCATGACGAGAAGCCTTGTCGTGAAGCCCCTGATGACGTAGACGCGTCGCAGAGTGATGCTTGCTGTGCCGTAGGTGTGGCGGTCAGAGTTTGTTGCCGTGTCCTTTCAGGCTGCCAAGTCTCGGTCCGATGGAAGTGGGCGACTTTGTCACGAGATAGTTGAGCAGCACGAGCAGGTGCAGAGCGGCATATAAGATCCATCCCAGGGTGGTGTTGCCGTCGGAGTTTCTCAGTTTGTTGGCGAATATCGGCTCGGGCTTCTTGCCGAGGTCAAACTTTGCGTAGCCGTCCTGGCGGTAGGGGCTGCCGTAGCCGCCCGTTATCACGGGTATGAGTTTGTTTTCTTCCTCAAACTCCCTTATCTTGTTCTCTGTCTTTTGCCAGATTTTATCCTCGAGTTTGGAGAGAGAGCTGGCAATAGACGCCATCTTCATGACGTTCCAGCTGTTGATGTCTTTTTGGAGCTTCTTCAGTTCACCGTCTCTTGCTATTTTCGTGATGCTTTCGGCCTTTGCAGCCCAGGAGTCCACGTTGCCGTTCACGATCTCGGCATAGTCGGCGAGCGGGTCGCTGTATCGTCCTCTCTGGCTTGACGACATGTAGTTCTTGAGTTGCTCTGCGGCATCGTTAATGAACTTGCTTCGCTGCGCGTCATAGCTGTCATAGAGGTTGTTGATGGCGTTAATCTCTTCTTGTGCCTGCTGTTTCCATTCGTTCTGCTCCTGCATGACGAAGAAGAAACGCTGGAAAGGCTTTGCAAACAGCACCGCCACTGCCACGTAGGCCACGAGACAGCCCCATTCCACGAGTCTCCATTTCTCTCTGTTGTCTTCCATGCCCTTGGCCTTGATGCTCATGAAGAGCAGAAAGGCGAGCCCTGCCAGAAAAGCTACGGCTGCGATGACGGCACCGCCGAGAGAGCCGTCATTGGAGTGCAGCAGCTGGCCGAAGAATGTCACTGAGGCTATGCCTGCAAGCCCCACGAGTGCCAATATGTTGGCTATTGAAACACTGTCTTTGCCTTTTCCTTTCATAGTAAAGATGAATTTATTGTTTGTTTGCTTGTTATGTTTTTTATTTGTTTATACTGATATGGCTCTCGTGTCATTTCACCTTCTCGAGCTGGAAGTCATAGCTCTTGACCTTGTTCTTGTAGCAAGTGGCGAGCAGCAGTCCGTTTTTGTCGGCCTTGCACACATATTCGTCAAGCATGAGAGAGTTGCCCTTTTCGTCACGTGCCTGTCGCGTGAGGTTGATGACGAATCTATCGCTTTGCCATGTCACCGTGAGGGGTGCCTGGTAGACAGTCTTGAGATTGACGGTGCGGTATTCCACGCGTCCTGCCGTTGGAGAGGTGAATATGAAGTAGGTCCACATGTCGTCAACCTTTGTGCCATTGTTGTCTATAATCAGCTCGTGGGTGCTTTTCCACACTCCGACGAGCTTGTTGTGGTCCTTCATTATATCCTTGAAGTTGGCAAGCTCTCCGCCAGTGGCGTTGAGTGCATCCTTGAGCTGTATGGTAGGCCCTATGGGGTGAGACTTGTCAAACTGTTTTGCGGTCATGGTGAGTATCTTTATCACCTCTTCGGTTGACAGATCCTTTTTCTTGCTCTTGAGCAGTGCCACTGCGCCTGCCACAACGGGCGATGCCATTGACGTGCCTTGCATTTCTTGGAATCCGGTGCTGGGATCGGCAGCCACGCCGCATTTCTTCCAGAACGGTGCGCAGTGTTTTGGGGTGACGCTCCACAGTCCCACTCCCGGTGCGGACACTGTGCTGTAGTCCACTTGCCGTGACGGCACTTTGCCGAAGTTGGAGAATTCTGCCATCTGTCCCTTTCCGTCCACGGCTTCCACCTTTATGATGGCATTGCTTCTGTTTTTCGGGTCCATGCCCATGAGCAGTGTCTGGTTGCCGGCGGCGGTTACGATCACGCAGTTGTGGTCGTTGGCGGCCTTGAATATATAGTCCCACAGAGCCTCGCCGCGCTTGTCGGCGTTGGCGGCGACATCCACCTGAGTGTCTATTGGGGTCTTTTCAGTGCCTTTGGGATAGAATCTTCCGATAGACAGGTTCACCACGTCTGCGCCGTGATACACTGCATAGAGAATGCCCTCCATTATGTTGAAGCTGCTGAGCTGGTCGCCGAGCGAGATGGGTATCCACGAACATTCGGGAGCTATGCCCGAGCAGCCGAGGGCGTTGTTTTGTCCGCCGATGGCCAGTCCTGCCACATGAGAGCCGTGGCTGAACGATGACAGTTCGTCTATGGAGCGTGGCATACGCGCCGGCGGCAGCACCATATTGGTCTTTGAAGGTATGTGTATGCGGTCGCTGTAGCGTTGTCCTATCTCTGGGTTTGTCAGGTCGAAATAGCTGTCGATGATGGCCACTTTCACGTCCTTGGAGCCACGTGTTATGCCCCATGCGTCATAGGCTTGTATGAGCCTGAAGTACTCGTCGTAGGACGGTGTGGCAAATCCCGGGTCGCTGGGTTTGGCTGCCTCTTCCATAATCTCGTTTGTTGCCACCCTAAAGTCTATGCCCCTTATCTTCTGGGGCAGCTCATTGGCGGTCTGAATGAGTCTGTCTTGCGGCACAAGGAGCAGCATGGAGCCTATGGTGGGGTTGTAATAGGCTATCTTATAGCTGTTGTCGGGATAGACTTGCTTGAACTGTCGCGCGAAGTTGGCCATGTCTTTCTTCAGCTCTTTGGAGTTGAAGAACACGATGAGCTGATCTGCCACAATCATGCTTGTGGTGTCCTCGGGGTTGACGACGCGGTCGGTAGAGTCAACTGGCGGTATATAGTTGTCTTCGGGCGCAGGCAGCTCCTCCACGCCGGGTATGCTGTCGTTCCATCCTGCCACCGGGTCCTCACGGCGCAGCTCTTCGGGTGCGTCCTTGTAGGGGTTGGCGATAGAATCCTTTTCGTTGAACGGGTCGTCATACCCGTTTCTGATGTTGTCGCAGCCTTTGAGCAGCAGTGCCAGCAGCAGGCTTATGACTGCCATGCCGAGCAGGAATAGCAGAGTTCTCCCCAGGCATCCTCCTGCGCCGAAAGGCTGCCAGAAAGGCGTGCGTGGTGACGGGTTGCCGTTTGTGTTGTTTGTCATAACTTTGCCTTTGTTGTTTGATGTTTTACATTGTAGTGATGTCGTGTGCCACCATCTATGTTTTTTGTTTGCCGATATTCTGTTTCGTTTGCCTGCATGTGTGACTGTTTGCGAGTCTCCGGGCCTGTTTGCGAGTCGCTGTCTTTGTCTGCGTGCCGCTATGCGTGGGCCGCGGGTGCGTGTCATGTGGGGCGCATCCTGCCTTGTGGCTTTGCCCAAGTGGCACTTTTGGGGTGTCAAAGTGCCACTTTTCTGTGGTTAGAGAGCCACTTTAGCAGAGCAGAGAGCCACTTTTGCAAGATGATGTGTGACGCTCCATGCCGTAAGAGGCACTTCCCTGCCGTGCAGGAGCGGCTCATGGCACATGACACGGCGCAGATGTCTGCGCCCGCGGTGCGGTCTCCGTGGCGTGGAGAGGCGCGGCGGGGCAGGTGTGGGCAGCCAGTGACAAGTCACGTGGCAGAGAGGTCGTCGTCACTCGAGCCTGTCCATGATGTGCTTGAGCGAGTTGTTGGCTTCACGGTCAAAGTCAGGCACCTTGATATGGGCTATGAAAGCCACATACATGTATTCGAGCCAAGTGTTGTAGCTCGCCTCATAAGAGGGAGTGAAGTGGTCGGTGGAGCTGAGTATGCTGTTGAACAGCGCGGTCAGCTCTGGCTCGTCATAGCTCTCCTTGCGGTTGCGGTAAATCCAGTCGGCGCATGGCAAGTTGTTTTGCAGTGCCAGCGTCTTGGCGTTTGCCTTTTCCTCGTCGGTGAGATGGCTGTAGCCAAAGTCGGTCACGAAGTCGCTGATGGACGTGGAGAGCATGTCTGCCACAATCTCCTGATTGATTTTGCCCGTGTCGAGGATGTTGACATAGTCGGCTATCATCGTGTCCATGGCTTCTTCGAGCCTCACCTCCGCCGCCGTGCTTACCAGACAGTTGACAAGGTTGTTGAGAACAATCTCGTCGATGAGGCCGTTGCCGCCGAAGCGTGCGGAGAAGTCTATGCCCGTGATGTTCTTCTTCCATGTGTCGAGCATGTCGTGGGCTATCACCGACGAGTTCTGACGCTTCAATGACTCCTTGTGGAAGAGCTTTTCATAGTCTATGCCCTTGTTTGAGAGATAGTCCTTGGCCTCTTCCATGTCGCAGAATCGGTATGCCTTGATAAGGGCGTTCCACTTGTCTTCGTCACTGTTGCAGCCGTCAAAGTTGTTGCAGCGTTTGCGTATCAGCTCATAGTCCTTGATTATCTTGTCGCTGGTGATTGTCTCGTTGAGCGTGGGGATAATCCTATGCACCATATTAAAGCATGTGTCCTCGCTGAGCTGCATGGCGTTGATGAGATGTCCAAAATACTCGGGGTTTTCTTGGCACGTAAATTCCATCTCGCGGAATATGCTGTTGGCCTGGCGTATCTTGTTGTTGAGTATCTGGTCGAGATCGGTAGGCACGAAATAGTCCTTGATGCAGTCAAGCACCCTGTGGGCGCACTGGCGGCACACGTCGCGGAACATGTCCTTGCGCGCGTCGCCCATGACACCCGCTATCTTTGAGAGGTTTTCGATGATGTAGAGCGCGCCGTCGTTGTTGATGGACGAGCATACGTCCCATGAGAGGGCAGGGTTGGCAAAGAACTGTCCCACCTGCGCACTGTCGATGAAGGTGCGCCTCATGAGGTTGTAGTAGTCCTCGTCTATGGACATGATGGCGTTGTCGCCCGGCTCGTTCTCGTAGAGTTTGCTGGCGAGAGGGCCAGAATACTTGAAGTCGCGCAGTATGTAGCTGTTGCGGAACGGCTCGTTGGCAGATGTCCAGTTCTTGAATATCTTTTTGCCCTCGCTGTCGAGCGTGCCGTCGACGTTGAACACCTCAGTGTAAAGCACCTTTTCAAAGCGCGCCTGCCATCTGCCCCTCACGGCATTCTCCTCGTTGCCGATCTTCTCGGTGCTGCGCTCCATGTCGATGTTGAACTTGGTGCCGACGTAGAACAGCGGCGACATGCCGTGTGTGAGCTTCAGGGTGTCGCGACGCTTGTCCATGGTCTTGCCTATGTTGTTGATAATCCAGTTGCGCAGCAGCAGCGGTATCTCCGACACCTCGTTTTTCTCGCCATGGTGGCAGAAGAGCAGTATGTTTATCTTCTTTGTCTCGTTGTATTTGTTGAAGAGGAACGCCACCTTGCCTCTCAGCAGCACCTCATTGAGTATCACGCCCTCGCCGAGAGTGTTGATGTCGATCTTTTTCCTTGAGCGTGCGCCCGGGAAATCGAGCATGTCGTTGTGCTGGAGTATGTCCATGTTGACCTTGCCGTGGTTGAGCAGCGTCTCCACTTCGGGCCCTATGTTCTTGAAGCAGTAAGAGCCGGTGTTGGTGAGATACTCCTTGTCCATCTTGATGATGATTTCGGAGCAGATGGCGCATATCTCGCTCTTGGTCTGGTGTTCTATCTTGGTGTAGTTGTCGCCGTCGCGCAGGTAAACGTCGGTGTAATACTTCGGCGACTCGAGGAACAGCTCGTTGAGACACTGCACGCTCATCACCGTGTTCTCGTTTATGCCGTTGTGAAGCAGTGCCTGGGGCGTGAGATATACAAAGCGCGAGTAGCGTATCTTGGTGAGCGTGTCGAGCAGCTTGGCAAACAGCTTGCAGTAGTGGTCGCTCTTCCACAGCACGGAGAACACCTTGAGCCAGTCGCTTGAGGGTATGCGGTCTGCCACGAGGCTTAGCGTGTCAAAGAAATCGCTGTTGATGAACACCTGCGCATTGTTGACATGATCCTTGAAGTAGGCCTTTATGGTGAGCAGGTCATCGGGCTGCAGCGGCGAATTGGGGTTTGGCGAGTTGTGGATGTAGGTGTCATAAAAATCCTGCTTGAACTTGTCGACATCCTTTTCGCTGTAGGTCTGATAATTCTGTATGTCGTTGTAATAGCTGTCGCTCACTATCATCACGGCATCTGCCACTGTGATGCAGCGCATGAGTATCGGGAAACGCTCACTGAACAGTTCGGGGTTGTTGCTGAACGACGAGAAGCGAGTCACTACGCCCGTGGCCTCCGTGTTCTTGGTCTTGGGGTTCATCTCCTCGATGAAATTATATTCCTTGCCGTCAGCCTTGAGCCTGAAAGGCTGGCCGTCTTTTTGCAGCAGGCAGTTCATGAGATAGGATTTGCCCACCTGGCTCACGCCAAAGGCGGCGATGCCGGGGTTGAACTCGGCTGCGTCGGCTATCATGTAGAGCTTGCGCCTCTCCTCAACAAGCTCTCTGAACTTGATGTTGTATTCGTTGCTCTTGTGTCTTCTCACCCATTCAATGGCGTTGTTGATGTTCTCAATCTGTGAATGTATTTCGGAAACCATATTGCTACCTTTCTATTTTTGGAGGGTTGTGTCTTATATATATAATAATGTATAGCGGTGTGGGCGGAGGCCTGCCTTGCGGGTGTGGCAGAGCCTCCTTGCTGACGCTTATGCCCTTGCCGTATTACAGTTCCTGTATCTTCAGTACGAATGCGCCGCGGTCCATCCAGAACAGACCGTCGTGTGTCATGGTCTGCAGTTGCAGTCTCACGTCAATGTTTGACACTGTGTCGCCCTCCATGTTGGTCACATCCTCCAGCGAGAGCAGCTCACGGTCTTCGTGATAGTTGCGCTGCAGCATGATATTGAGCTGCGGCGAGGAGCTGTTGTTGTAGATGGCATAGAGCGGACGCGCCTGATACTTGGGCGAGTCAAACTGTTTGCACCCTATATAGCACGGGAACACCGACACGCCTTTGAGGTTGGCGGTGGCATTGTCGGGCGATAGGAACGGCGTGCGCACCTCCTGCATGTTCTCGTCATAGAATCCGATGTAGCGGGCGGTGGATTTCATGGTCTTGGACATGGTGCTGAAGTCGAGCACGAGACCGTTGAAGCCTGTGGTGCTTGCGAGATAGCCCACCTCTGCGCCCACTGCCACCACGGCTTTTTGCGTCTCCTTGAAGTAGCCCTCCTCTGTAGACTGCGGGAACCACCGTCCCACTCTGTATCTGTTGAGCAGTACCATGCGGCTGGGCGACACTGGCACATACTTGACGAACAGTTCGGTGAGCGGCTTGAGGTTTGTGGGTCTGCCCGACAGCACCACTATGTCGCAGTTGTAGGCAAACAGCACCACCGAGAGAGCCTTAACGATGGTCTCCATGGTGTCTGTCACTATGCGGCCCACCTGCTCGGGGTCGTAACGCCAGCTCAGCGACTCGAAGCGGAAGCCGAAGCTGTAGGCAAAATGGTCGAGCAGGAACCGTGCGGGCCTCTCCTTGGGAAACAGCTCGTCAAATGTGTAGACTCTCGACGGGCGTTCCTGCTTGAGAAGCTCAAGGAAGAACTGCGACATCGGGTGACTCACCTGCGTGCAGAAGTCCAGGCGGCAGCGGCGGTCCTTTTCGCTCATGTGTGCAGAGTCTTCGGCAAAGAAGTTGTGCATCAGTTCATGCACGAGGTGGCTCTTCTTCTTGGCCTTGTCTTCGTCGGTCATGGCATAGCGTATGTCTTCCACCCTCTGGCGGTATTCTTTGGAGTCGGCGATGCGCGGTATGGTCAGCAGCTCGTCGGGAGTCATGCGCTTGATGCGTGCCGCGAGTGCGTTGTCGATGCTTCCCATGTTTTCCGCGCCGTCTCTCGGGCCTTCGAGGATGATGTCGCGTATGATATTGTGCAGTATGTCGTCGCCTGCGGTGTAGAAGCTGTCATAGAAAAGCGGCACTGGCGTGAGCCTGCCCATGCCCTTCTGTCCAAAGGCGGTGATCATTACGTCTGTCGTGCCTGCGCCTATGTCGACGGTGCCTATGGTCAGTGCGTTGCCCTCGAAGCCCATTTCCTCTATCTCCTTGCGCTTGTGTCCCTTGAGATTGAAGAAGTCGTCGACCTTGCCCTTGTAACAATCCGACAACTGTGAGTAAAGATACACCAGTTGGCTGGCAAAGGCCTCGTCATAGAGCCATCCGCGCTTTTCCATTTCGGTTATGTCGTCGGTGGGCTTGAGCAGATCGGGGTCGGGAGTGATGGTTATCTCCGGCAGCGAGGGGTTGTAGATGCGCATGAGGCGCGCCGCGTCCTTGGCGGCCTTGCGCAGTGTGCGCTGTTCTGCCAGCGGCATGGCCGTGGGGCATGTCACGATGATGTTGCGCAGGTGGCGTGAACAGTCTATGTTGCCG
>CAMGFM010000018.1 GCA_946055365.1 uncultured Prevotella sp.
TCGTCTTCACGTCCAGCGTGGAGGGAGCGTCGTTTCAGGGAGCCGTGGGCAGCACCCTGCTCGTCGACAAGGTGAGGATAGTGGTGGAGAAATAGACAACCGACCGTAACACTGACGCAACATTCACATATATGAAGAGGACAATACTGACTATAATCATAGCCGTGGCAACGGCCGCAGGCGCATGTGCGGGCATTCTCGACAGCCTCTCCTATCAGGCAAGGCTCGGCTTTCACCTCGGAGGCACCGCCCCCGTGGGCATGCCTGCCACCATACGCTCGCTCGACAGCTACAAGATCAAGGACAACATGATTGTGGGCATTGACGCAATCAAGACTTTCGACCGCCATTGGGGCATGATGGTGGGGCTGCACTACGAGAACAAGGGCATGAAGACCGACGCACGCGTCAAGAACTACAAGATGGAGATGCGACGCTCGGGAGAGACGCTCGCTGGAGTGTTCACTGGCAATGTCGTGACCAACGTCGAGCAGTGGATGATGACCGTGCCTGTGCTTGCCACCTACAACGTCACGCCCACGCTGAGGCTCAAGGCGGGTCCTTATCTGTCGCTCATCATGAGCAACGAGTTCAGCGGCTATGCCTATGACGGCTATCTGCGCGTGGGCGACCCCACAGGCAACAAGGTGGAGCTGGGCAAGGCGGTGGGAGAGCGCGGCGACTATGACTTCTCCGACGACATGCGCGGCTGGAACGTGGGCATCGACGTGGGCGTTGACTGGACTTTTGCCAAGAGGCTGGGACTCTTCGCCGACATCACATGGGGTCTAAACTCCATCTTCGTAAAGGACTTTGACACCATAGAGCAGCGGCTCTATCCCATATATGGCAGCCTCGGACTCACCTACAGGCTCAAATAGGGGCTGGTTTATACATTATTATATATATGCACACCATATTATATAATATAGACACATCATTAGTGAATAATGTAAAACAAAAAGACAGACAATGAAAAAAACACTACTTACGGTTGCATGTCTCGCCGCCACCCTTGCGGCAGGCGCAACAGATTATCAGGGTAATCTCACCGTCAAGTCAGACGGCACAGTGGAGACGCTCGCCACGAGGATGGGCGTTGCAGACAACGGCGACGGCACTGCCACGGTCACCGTCTATGGCATGGAGTGCAAGTGTGGCGGACAGACAGTGAGCGTGGGCGACGTGGTTCTTGACAATGTCGCCACATCAAGCGTGGGCAACATCACGCTTATGGAGACAAGACAGACAGTAAGCATCAACGGCAGCAACGTGCCGGTGGCTTTCAGAGCAGAGAAGCGCGGTGAGGACAAGCTCAACGCCGCCTTTGTCATGGCAGACCTCGCCGCGCCGGGCAATACCGTGTGCTGCACCTTTGGCGAGCGTCACGTCATAGGACAGATACTCGGCTCTGACTTTGAGGCATGGCACACCGCCGAATATACGGGCGGCTTCCCCTCAAAGACCTACACCAGCGACGAGCCAGACGGATGGCACTCGTTCATGAGTGCCACAGGCTCTCTCTCAAGCACGGTGCGCAAAAACACCTACACATTCATCTCCGACGAGACACGTCCCGGCTCCGCAGGCACAAAGAGTCTCAAGGTGGTGTCGGGCAAGGTCCTGACAGTGCCTGCCAACGGCACCGTCACCACGGGCCGCCTGCATGCTGGCAGCATCTCTGCCGCCAACACTGGCAACAACGCCACCAGCGACCCCGCCGCAGGCGACGTTGACTCGGCTGGTGACCCCTTCTTCGCACCTCTCGCAAGCCGTCCCGATGCCGTCACGCTGTGGGTGAAATACAAGCAGGGACCGCTCGCCTCGGGCAAGGAGGACTATAAGTATGCCACGGTGTCGGCGGTGATACACGACAACAGCAAGTATCAGGACCCCGAGGACACTGAGTATGCCAACGTAGTGGCAAAGGCGCAGGACAGAAGCATCGAGAGCCAGGACTTCGCATGGCAGCAGGTGACCGTGCCGTTTGACTATGAGAGCTACAAGGACAACAACGCAAGCCCCAGGGCCATACTCGTGACCATATCTACCAACGCGCAGCCGGGCGTGGCATCTACCGACACCGGCAACCCCGACGTGCTGTTTGTGGACGACCTCTCCCTCGTATATGACGCCACCCTCGCCTCTGTCTCTATCGCTGGCAATGACGTGGAGGGCTTCGACGGCAGCGTGCTTGCCTACGACGGCATAACGCTCGACCATGAGCTGACGCTCGAGGAGGTGTCTTGCGCCGCCACATCGCCCAACGCCGCCGTCTATACCTCCATCTCGCGCGAGGAAACGGGCAAGGCAGTGGTGTATGTGACCGTCGTGGGCGACGACATGCAGACTGTCAACACCTACTCGTTTGCCGTGAACGAGCCGCTGCCCGTCAAGAAGACTGAATATACCGACCAGCTGCTGCTCACCCTCAACGGCGAGCCGCAAGACCCGCAGACTATCACTATCGAAGTGACCGACCACGAGGACGGCACCTATGACTTCATGCTCAAAGAGTTCTCGTTCATGGGCGTGGTACTCATAGGCGATGTCACCATGACCAACGTGCCGGGCGAGGAGGTGAACGGATATATCGTGTATGAGACCGAGCAGGATGCCGACATCACCAACGGAGCGGAGATAGCTGAGGCTCTTGGCGGAAAGGTGCACATCACCATGGCGGCACAGTCAAAGGACGACGCGCTCTATGCACTCATATCACTGCCCGTAGTGATGGGTGAGGACGTGATAAACGTGGACGCAGTGTTTGGCGCACAGCCCGAGACTGCCATAACAGCACCCGCACACAACACAGGCGTGGCACGCAAGTGCTATGACCTCTCTGGCAGACAGCTCAAGGCTCCCGTCAAGGGCGTGAACATCATTCGTCTCGAGGACGGCAGGACTGTCAAGGTGATGGTAAAATAAAGTGTCACGCTGCCCGAGAGACACTCTCTCTGGGGCAACAACGCACACTCTATAACAGCAAGCGGCACTTTGCATGGGCAAAAGTGCCGCTTTTGCATTGCTGAAAAGGCTCTTTGGCGCGCTGAAGTGCCGCTTTGTCACGAGTGGGGCGGCTCGGCTTTTTGGGGCGCGGCTCTTGCCAATATTGCAGTGACACCTGACGCATGGCCGTGACGCTATTGACATGTGACGACACGACTCTGCCGCCTGCTGTGTGCCAACGACACCATGACAGGGGGTGGCTTTGTGGCACATTACAATACAAAACGACAGCGAGAAACCTTTTTTTTAAAAATAACTGGCAAATTCTTGCGGAATTTATAAAATTGATATATCTTTGCAGAAGATAGGCTGCGGCTCGGAAAAAAAGCAAGCTCCCTTTTCTCTCGCCTTGCGCTATCTTTGCAAAAGATAGGCTGCGGCTCGGCAAAAGAAACGAGTTTTATTGCGATCGCCTTGCACTATCTTTGCACATAATATGCTTTAGTACTAAAAACAAACTTAATAAACAAATCTAATTAGCCCGCCCTTGAATGTCCACGCATCACGGTAAGGTATTCAAATATATATAATGGTGTCATGAGAGCAACGTCTCATACATGCAATCTGCGCAGCGTCCTTTCACATGACCGCTGCCGTTGCCGTATCTGCACGCCTGACACACTCCCACGGCGCACGGGGCAGGGCGTATGTGAGGAAAAATTTTTCAAAACTCAATATCAATTTTTAATTAATCAATTTATTAACTATCAACAGAAAGGATTTAGTATGAAAAAAATTCTAACCCTTTTGGCTTTATTGGTATCGACCGTCGCGGCAATGGCTACGGTGTATACCGATGCGCGCTCTGTGGATGCAGATACCTATCATTCTGACTGGGACAATCAGGAAGTAGAGATTGTCGCCAATGGGAATGATACGTATAATGTAACCATAAGACAGCTTACATTTTCGTATGCGTATGGTAGAAAGTACAATTACGGTGACTGGACTCTGTCCAATGTTCCAGGTACAACTGAGAACGGTGTTACCACAGTGACTGTAACTGGTGCTACGGTAACCAACTCAAACTGTCCTCAAACATCATTGTCTGGCTCAGAGATGACTAAATGTTCTTTGACAGCTAAGTTCAATGACGACAAGGCATATGTGTCTTTCTCTGGTCTCTTGGGTGGTTATACAGCTTGCACTGTTGTTCAAGGCACTGACGATTTCCCCGCAGGTGGCACAGACCCCGTTGACCCGGATGAGCCTACAACGGGTGCAATAGACATCGTTACGCCTGGTTACAGTCCTAATGGCTCATCATTCGTACAGACAGCAAGCATTGACTGGGACAAGCAGTACATAAAAGCTGTCATCGATCTCTCATCTTGTGGCAGTTATTCTTCAAATGAGAATGTGCTTTCCGTAGGTAGCGACATCTCTGCATGGAAAGTAGGCGGCTTCCACTTCTATTATACTAAGAGTGCTGGTCGTCTGAAGGCAGATTTCCTCACAACTGACGGCGCACATCCCATAAGCGCAGAGATATTCAACATCTCAGGCGTCGTGGAGATAGTGTTCTCTAAGGAAAAGGGCTTCACTGTAAATGGACAGCAGTATAACATCAAGTATGACTCCAACAACAGTGTAATCGATGAGAACTGGGCTAACACCTACGCTCCGTTCTTCGCGCTTAGCACTGTGGAAGTCGGCAGTCAGGAAGGCGGTACACGCTCTTGGGCTACATACAACTCTGTGCAGGTGCTTAACATTGAGGAGGCAGGTGGCACAGATCCCGAGCCAGATCCCTCTCAGGGCAACTTCATTGTTCCCGAGAACTTCGAGCCGAATGGCGCACAGATGAGCTATTCTACCGACATCAACTGGGATACACAGAAGATCGTGGCAACGATAGACCTCACCAACTGCTTTAACACAAATGAGAACGTGCTGTCAGTGGGTGTCAACACTCCTGACTGGGCAAACGGTCCTCACTTCCACTTCTTCTACACCAAGAGCACTAAGAAACTCCAGATCAACTACCTCAATGCCAATTCAAACCTCGTGCGCAGAGACCTCACGGCAGAGGGCGTTGTGACAATAGAAATATCCAAGGAGAACGGCGCAACTCTCAACGGCGAGAACATCAACTACGAGTATTCTGAAAACAACACTGGGAACTTTGTTGATCCTCTCACCACTTACAGCGACCTCTGGACTCTCAACCACGTGGACGTGGCTGCTAACCAGGGCAGCACTTGGTCACACGCCAAGTATGTAAGCGTCACTCTCGTTGACCTCGAGGGCGGCAGCACAGAGCCCGAGCCTGCAACAGTCTACAACTACACCGACAGCCGTGTCGTTACGTTTAACGGTGGCTCTGAGACCAACGCAACAGACGCTCAGGCTTCTATCACATGCAAGGGCAATGACCTTTATGACGTAGTGCTCAAGGATGTAGTGCTTAATTATAATGGCACTGAATTCAATTACGGCACATGGACAGTGACAGACGTTGTCGGCACAACAGACGCAGACGGTGTTGTCACCATCAATGCTACCGGTCTTAACGCCGATATAACAGCCACCCCGATGGGTGTCAACAAGTTTGTTGACGGCTCTGTAAGCCTCACTGCCAAGTTCACTGCTGACAAGGCGTTCATTGACTTCGCAGGAACAATCAACCAGGAAGGCATCGACTTCGCGTTTACCGCAAGATTCGGTACAGACGGCAGTGGTGAGCCTACTGAACCTGAGACCCCAGAGCCCACTGTGCTCAACTTCACTGACCGCCGCGTTGTCACTCTGAACAACTATGAGTCCACAGTGGCCGATAATGCCCAGGTGCAGATAACAAGCAAGGGCAACGATCTGTATGACGTAGTGCTCAAGAACATCGTGAACGTTTACAACAACGTCGCCGACAACTATGGCGACTGGACCATTACTGACGTTCCCGGCACTACTGACGACGACGGCGTGGTCACTATCAGCGCTACGGGTCTCAACGCGACGATAGCAAATGCAAATGCGCAGACAATCACTGCAAAAGAGTTCATCCCAGGCACAGTGAATCTCACCGCTAAGTTCAATGCCGACAAGGCTTATGTAGACTTCTATGGTGAGATTCAGGGCTTCTGGGGCCGCAACCCTAAGTTTACCGTGCAGTTTGGTACTGACGACTTCGGCGGCACTGATCCCGAGCCCGTAGACCCGGAGCCTGTAGTTTACTCTGATGAAATGAACATCAAGTATCCTGGTTTCGATGACTATAACTACACAGCCACAGTGAACGTTTACGATCAGGGCGAGGGCGTTTATGACGTAGAGGTTGCAAGCCTTGATTACTACACTATGCAGTATGGCGCACTCCGCTTCAACGGTCTCGCAGGCGAAGTAGACGCTGATGGCTATCTCGTAATCACTGGCACTGACGTAAATGCCGTAGACGGCAAGGCTACGATGAGCGTTAACGCCAAGGCAAAGGACGGCAAGCTCTATATGGTGCTTGAAGGCATGTATCACTCATGGGGCACTGGTGTCGCTACATTCACATTCGGCACACCGTTTGAGTCTGGCGAGACTCCCGAAGAGCCGTCTGAGGGTGTTGACATCATCGAGCCGGGCTATGCTCCTAACGGCGCAAGCTTCGTTGAGACAACAACTATCGACTGGAACACTCAGTATGTAAAGGCTGTCATCGACCTCTCTACTTGCGGTGACAACAACGCCAACGAGAACGTGTTCTCTATCGGTAACGACATATCAAAGTGGCAGGTTGGTGGCTTCCACTTCTACTACACCAAGTATGAGAAGAAGCTCAAGGTTGACTACCTCTCTTCTGCATGGGAGCACCCGATAACCGCAGAGATCTCCAATGTAGAAGGCGTGATAGAACTCGTGTTCTCCAAGAACGTAGGCTTCACTGTAAACGGTGAGCAGTATAACTTCAAGTGGAACAATGGCCCCACCGACGAAATCGATGAGAACTGGGCAAATACCTACGCTCCGTTCTTCGCTCTCACTAACATTGAGGTGGGTAGCCAGGAGGGCGCCACACGCTCTTATGCTACATACAACTCTGTTAAGATACTCACTCTCGAGGCTGAGCCGCTCTTCTCATTCACCGACAACATGGTAGTGGGCGATGCAGAGGCATACGAGACAACTGTCAAGCTCTATGCACACGAGAATGAAGAGGGCGTTTATGACCTCGAGGTGGCTGACCTCGTTTACGGCGACGCTTCTCTCGGCACTGTACGCTTCAACGGCGTGAGCGCAAGCGAGAACGCTACCGGCTACATGGTACTCTCCGGTGCTGACATCGCATCTGAGGACGGTACTCTCACAATGACTGTCAACGGTCTTGCTAAGGACGGCAAGCTCTTTATGAGCCTCACTGGCACATACAACAGCGAGATAACAATGGCAGCCAAGTTCGGCGAGATGTTCACCGACTATGTAGTGGCTGAGAACCTCCAGCCCAACGGCGCAGAGTTCATGTTCAGCGGCCTGCCTATCGACTGGGAGAAGGAAGGCGTTAAGGCAGTGCTTGACCTCACTGCTTGCGACGAGAGCAACAACACACCGATGAAGGTCTTTGCCCTCGGTACAGACGCTACAGAGTGGACCAATAACATCCACATCTACTACTATGCTGGCACTAAGGTGCTTCAGGCTTACTGCGACATGGCAGACGGCATGGGCAACAACAACACTGGCCAGTTCACTCTCGACGACTACAGCAACGTAGTGATCACAGTAGACAAGGAGAAGGGTCTCGCTGTCAACGGCGAAACCAAGATTGCCGCAAGAAGGTTCACTGAGCTGCTCAACCTTGAGACTATCGCCATCGGCGCAATCGGCGGCAGCGACCTCAACTCTTCCGCAGTTTACAGCACTATATGCTACTATCCGCTCGAGGCTGAAGAGCCGTTTGACCCGGTAGTGACCACTTATGAGAACAAGGCGTTCTATCAGTTCAGCTTGGAAGACTATGCTCCTCTCAACTTTGAGGAAGGCACGACATCATTCTCTATCGCTACAACAGCAACAGAGGGTGTCTACAACGTGACTATCACTAACCTCATTGACGGTGAAGGCGACAGCGCAGGCAACATCACATTCGAGGCTACTGGCGTAACTGCTGACGGCGTGACAACATACACCGCAGAGCAGCAGACTGTCTACTTCGAGAACAGCGACGCAGGATGGACAGGCTATCCCGCAGGCATACTCGGATTCGACGCTAAGGAGGAGAACGGCGTGCTTACTGCCACTGTCATGATTGACTATGCAGGCAGTTACTACACCACACTGCAGTTTGGTGAGGACCCGACCACAGGCATCTCTTCTGCAAGCGCAGAGAAGATCAACCTCGAGGGTGCAGAGTTCTTCACTGTAAACGGCGCTAAGGTCAACGGTCTCCAGAAGGGCATCAACATCGTGCGCACTGCTGACGGCAAGACCTTTAAGGTGGTTAAGAAGTAAGCGACACGCATCATCGCAAAACGATGACTGACAACGCTGGCCGCAGGGTCGGCGCATAAATAGGGAAATCCCGGGCACACACAGTGGTGTCCGGGATTTTTATTTGCCTCGGGCGTAGGCTTGGTGACGAGGCCTTTGTCCTTATGGCAGGCGGCTTTTTACATGTTTCAAGAGTCTTATGTGTGTTTTTCGGATAATTAGCTGTATTTTTGCAAAGGTTAATAGAAACATGTTTTAGCGATACATAATATAGAGGTTTTCATAACAATGGAATTAAAGGCTTTGATAGCAGAATGTACTGCATACGACTATAAGCTAATGCTGGAAGAGAAGAAGCCAAAGAGCTGGTTGAAGAGCGTGAGTGCATTTGCCAATGGTGTGGGAGGTACGCTTTTTTTCGGTATTGATGATAATGGCATTGTCAAAGGCTTGGATGATGTCCAACGTGTCTGCGAAGCCGTCAGCGTTAGGATACGTGACTACATGGATCCGTTGCCTGACGTGGAGATGTTGCCACAAAGGATAGGTGACCATGATATTCTTCAGTTGAAAATAGCGGCAGGCAGCTACACACCTTACTATTACGTTGGCGACGGTCAGCGAGTGGCATTTGTGCGTATGGGTGATGAGAGTGTGCCTGCAACGGCAGAGCAAATGGTACGTCTGGTGTTGAAAGGTTCAAATAAGACGTATGATTCTTTGCATACGGACGATAGGGTGGACGACGCGACATTTACGATTCTGGCTAATACATTCAGGCTGCGCACAGGTCAAGAGTGGAAGGGAAAATATCTGTTGTCTTTTGGTCTTGTTACTGGTACGGGTAATCTCACGAATGCTGGAAAACTGTTTTCTGATGACTGTCCTTTGTGGCAGTCACGCATATATTGCACGCGATGGGACGGTAGTGAAAAGGGAGATGCGATAAACGATGCGGAATTTACGGGCAATGTGCTTATGCTGTTGCGTGAGGCGATGGATTTTGTAAGGTCAAATACGAGGCGAAGTTGGGAGAAATTGCCTGATGGACGGAAGAATAAGCCAGAATATGCAGAGCGTGCTGTCCTTGAGGCAATGGTCAACCATCTCATCCATCGCGATTATACGGTGATGGGCGGTGAAGTGCATCTTGACATATATGACAACCGTCTTGTAATAACATCTCCGGGAGGAATGTATAACGGCACACTGATACAGGATCTTGATATTGCAGATGTCTCCTCCGAAAGACGAAATCCAGTACTTGCAAATGTGATGGCTCAACTTGACTATATGGAGAAACGAGGTAGCGGACTGCTGCGCATCTGTAAGGAGACAAAGGCTTTGGATGGATATAAGGAGGAACAGCGACCAATATTCAAGTCTACTCCAACACAGTTTCAGACCATAATTTTTGCAGCTGCCACCGTAGCAAATGTCGGAGATGGTGACGGACAAGTGTCGGAGACAATGCTCTCTGAACGTCAGTTGAATATACTGAAACTTATCAAGGAATCTCCGACAATAAGCGGACGGCAAATGTCGGAGAGACTGTCGGTAAGCCAACGCACTGTAGAACGTGATCTTGCCATATTAAAAAAATTAGGCGTATTGAGGCGTAAGGGCAAGGATAATGGTGGGGTGTGGGTGATTAGACGGTAATGCGCATTGTAAGGTAGTGTGTGGTGCATGACATGTGTATGTTATAGCAGTGTCTGTCGGTATGCGACAACGGCGGAAGCCGTGTGAGATCCGTTTACTGTGGATTCTTATGGCGAGAGAATTTGTTTTTTAGTTTTTCATGTCTATAAAAAAGAACAACTCAACATCATATATGAACGTAAAGATAGAACCCTCGTGGCATCGTCTCCTTGCGCAGGAGTTTGACAAGCCCTATTTCAGTCAGCTGACGGAGTTTGTGCGCCGTGAGTATGCCTCTGGCGTGTGCTATCCGCCCGCATCGCTCGTGTTCAACGCCTTTAACCTCTGTCCCGTGGACAGGGTGAGGGTGGTGATAATAGGGCAGGACCCCTATCACGAGCAGGGACAGGCGCACGGACTCAGCTTCTCGGTGATGGATGGCGTTCCGCAGCCGCCGTCGTTGCAAAACATTTTCAAGGAGATAAGCTCCGACCTCGGCGTGACGGTGCCGATGAGCGGCGACCTGACACGCTGGGCGCGTCAGGGAGTGCTGCTGCTCAACGCCACGCTCACCGTGCGTGCGCATCAGGCGGCAAGCCACCAGCGTCAAGGCTGGGAGACGTTTACCGATGCCGCCATACACGCCCTCTCCACTTGCCGTGAGCATCTTGTGTTTATGCTTTGGGGAGGATATGCGCGCTCCAAGGCACGCCTCATAGACGGCTGCAAGCATCTGGTGCTGGAGGCGGCACACCCCTCGCCGCTATCCGCCAACAGAGGAGGATGGTTTGGCAACAGACATTTCTCACGCTGCAACGACTATCTGAGGAGTGTGGGAGAGAGTCCCGTGGAGTGGTGAGAGGATGGAGTCACGGTAAGGAAAGAAGAAAAGGAAGAAAAAAACTTGGAGAAATTATGATATTAGATATAGGTGACGTGTTGGTGTCAAGCGACATCATCACCGAGTGTTTTTGTTGCGACCTTGACAAGTGCAAGGGAGCGTGTTGTGTGGAGGGAGATGCGGGCGCGCCTGTTACCCTTGAGGAGATAGCGTGCATTGAGGATGCCCTTGACACGGTGTGGCAGGACATGTCTGCCACGGCGCAGGCTGTGGTGGACAGGCAGGGAGTGGCATATACCGACCCCGAGGGCGACCTCGTGACAAGCATCGTGGGCGGCAAGGACTGTGTGTTCACGTGCTATGAGGACGGCTGTTGTCTGTGTGCGCTTGAAAAGGCCCACAGGGCAGGGCGCATAGAGTTTTGCAAGCCCGTGTCGTGCGCCCTCTATCCCATACGCGAGAAGAGGTTTGCAGGCGGACTGACGGCTCTCAACTACAACCGTTGGGACGTGTGCCGTGACGCTATGGCCAAAGGCAGGGAGCTGGGACTGCCCGTCTACCGCTTTCTCGAGACACCGCTCAGGCGCAGGTTTGGCGATGAGTGGTATGAGGAGCTGTGTGCCGTGGCGGAGGAGATAAGACAGGGCACGGCAGGGATGTAGAGTGTGAGCGGCAGGGCATTGGAAAATTTTGCGCAAAGCCATCGAATTGTTTGCGCAGAGCCTTGTAAATGTTTGCAGGGCATAAGAAAAGACAGTCCAAAGCCATGAAAAGGGAACGCAGGGCTTAGTACAAAAAAAATTGCGTGAAGGTGTGTCATAATGCAAATGCTTACGTATGCACTCATGCCTTTGCCGTGCGCTGAC
>CAMGFM010000019.1 GCA_946055365.1 uncultured Prevotella sp.
ACATCACACTACTCCATCTGCACCGGCATATCCTATCTCGGACTGATGCTCCCGGGCATGGTGTCGGGATATTTAAAGGACATGGTGGGCTACAAGTCGTTTTTCATAATAGTGATGCTGTGCTGCGTCATCACATTTGCCGTGACCGCACTCGTGAAGTTCAACCCTGACTTTGGCAAGAAAACAGCAGATAATGCAGACCTTAAGCCTGTAGAGAAGACCGCCGCAGACCCTACAGAGCATACCATAACAGACCCTACAGAGCATACTGCCACGAACAAATGACAACTCTGACTCTTTGATATACACACCATGCTGACCGCAATAAGAAAGATACTGCCCCATTTCTCTGACGGACTGACACTGTCAATGATGGCCGTGACAATAATAATGATGAAGAGGTTTGGCCTTGACAACACCCACACCGCCCTCTTTGTCTCACTATTGGCATTGCCAGCTGCATTGCGTCCGCTGATGGAGTTGACCGTAGCACGCTATCGTGACACGTCAAAGGTGTGGATACTCACCTCGCTCTTCGTGCAGGCACTCCTGCTGTGGACAGAAGCCTTCACCATGCACACCGCATGGTGGAAGCTCACCACCGTGTGCCTGCTCATGCTGTTCTTTGCGGCAGGCACGCTACACCGCATAGCCAAGGAGCGTTTTTACACGCGACACGACACCCAGCGACAAGGCTTGCTGCACAATGCGGCATGCGCACTGTCGCTGATAGCAGGGGCTGGCTACATGACAATGCTCGGCGGAAACATGGAGGTAGTGACACGCAACGTGCGCTATTCATGGTGCGTGGTCTACTATTCAGCCACTGGCATCTGGCTCGCACTGTGGATTATCAACGCCATACTGCTGCCCGGAGGGCCAAGACCCGTACATGACGCTACGGGCATGGCAGGCATAAGCAGGGAAAACATGGCCGCGGCCATAAGGACACTGTGGCACGGGAGCATGAAACGCCTACTTCTGCCCACCGCACTGTGCAGAAGCATCTCTGGCATGTCGGCACTGGCTGTCATGCTCATCGTCATTGACGCATCGCGCAACGGCGGCTGCGGACTCTCACCGCAGGAATGGGCGTTGACATTAGGCACGGTAGGTGTCATAGGAACATGCCTCGGCGCAGCCGCCCTGCACTATGCCAACGGCAAATACACGGGACGATACAAGCCCGTATGCGCTCCAGCAGCTCTGTGCCTCCACCTCGCCACGGCTCTCTACATGAGTCACCACACCACCTCGCCACTTCTGTCTCTCTGCACAATGATTATGCTGTGCAGCATGTTCGCAGGTTGCTGCTTTGCGGCGTGCAAGGCAGACATACATGTGCCATGCAAAGAAGCCTCAACACCGCATGTAGCACTCAAATGTGTCACACGCTCGAGCCTCACCCTATGCGCCACGCTGGCCACAGCCCTCACGGGAGTATTGCTGTCGCACCTCGGCTACCGCACATTCTTCCTGCTCCTGCTCATCGCAGCCCTTGGCATCACTGGCACACGTGTCTTTTATATTTTAATGTCACG
This sequence comes from uncultured Prevotella sp., assembly GCA_946055365.1. GTDB lineage: Bacteria > Bacteroidota > Bacteroidia > Bacteroidales > Bacteroidaceae > Prevotella. Next base: position 1,542 of record CAMGFM010000019.1, read on the forward strand.
TAAACAGGATATAAATCACACATAATTTTTTTTGATGTCGCACACAGAAAATCTCTAAGGTGACACAAGAATTTTTCATGTCACACAAGATAATTCTTTTCTATCGCTTTCATCACTGCCTTATATCGTTATGTGTGACACCAATCCGTGTCGTCTGTCAGACGTGTCTCTCCTTTTGTATAAAGCCGTCACAGTATGGACATTGCAAAACGGCACTTTAGCTACGTAGAGTGTCACTTCATTTGTGTGGAGTGGCACTTTTATTATGCAAAAGTGGCTCTTTGTGCGTGTGGCTTGTGCGTTTGTCCTGATCAAATGACGGTCTGCCCGAATGTAAGAAGTCCGTTTTCATGTCCTCGATATACAGAGAGACAGAAAACGGACTTCTTGCATGTTGTTATGTCACATAACTATTATAAGAATACCATTGTCTTAGCTTTTGGATCGTCCATAGTGAAGCTACCGTGAGCGTCCTTGTGATATTCTCATATGGGCTTCTGTGATGTCTTGTGAGTCTTAATAGACCACCTTTGTGCTGCTGTTGCCAATCTTCACGATGTATGCGCCCTTGGCCTGGAGAGCCACTGTCACAGTGAGCTTGCCAGTGCTGTCGCCGCCTACATACTTGCCGTCAACAGTGTAGACCTTTACGGCCTCGCAGTTGGGGTTGGAGACGGTCAGGACGTTGCCGTTGACGCGCAGTCTCGGCTCTACGAGTGATATACCCTTGATGCCGTTGGCCACACCGATGGTCTTTACTCCAGAGAACGCGCTCTCCTTAATCTCGCCAGTGAGCGAGCTTGCCTTAATCGCGCTCACCTTGTGGCTGATAGTGTTGCCGTTGACACGCACGGGAAGACATACGTCAAGGCTGATGCCAGCATAGTAACGCTTGAAGTAGAACGGCTCTACGAGAGACTCGCCCTGAGCATAGTTCTGTGATATTTTCACGTCGTCAATGTAGAGGTTGCCGGGATAGGCCACGCCAAAGATACCAATCTTTGAACGCTTTGAGCCCTTGGTGAAGGTCACTGTGTAGTTCTTCCATGCGCCCGTGACTGTCTCATGCTCATAGCTGCCGGTGTTGTCGGCATACTTGAGTTCGGCCTGCCTGAACTCGCCCGTTGCCTCGTCATAGTTGAAGAGGGCAAAGGCAGCCTGTGTGGGGCCGGTGTGTACGTTGTCGTTTGCGTCCCAGAACGTTGCTTTCTCGCCCATGAGGCGTGCAGACACTGTTATGTTGCCACCGTCCTTTGACATGTCAAGCTCTGGTGAGATGATGGCTGAGTTTTCGCCGCTATACATGTAGTGATAGGCATCCACAGCCACAAATCCGTCCTTATAAGGCATGTAGTTCTGTCCGTGCCAGCCAGCCTGGCTTATGCCCTTGATGTAGGTGTCGGGATAAACGTTGTATGACGGGTTGTTGATGTCCTCGGTTGCGGGGTCGCCGTTGGGCAGCTTCACCTCGTCAAAGTTCTCGTCGGTGACAAAGAACTCGCCGTCGGCATCTGCCGTGCGCTCGTTGAACGCCCAATAGTTGAACACCTCTGCCGTAGGCACGTCATTCCATGATGCGGTATAGTCCCTTGCCTCCGGCTGGGCTATGTCTGCAAGCACGGGAGCCTCAAGGTCAAAGACATAAACCTTGTTTGAGGGTATGGAAACCTTGTCGCCCTTGACGGCGCGCACGGTGTAGGCGTAGGTCGCGCCCGACTCTATGCCGTCAACTACATGGGATGTGCCGTTCACGATGATGTCGTGCTTGAATGTCTCCGTGTCCATCATGCCCTCGTTGGGATAAACGTCAACGTCAAGTAAGTAGTGGTCGGCGTCAGCCACGGGCTCCCAGTTGGCCTTGAACGATGTGCCAGTATAGTCGGTGTGCTGCAGCGAGGCAGGAATGTTGACATAGGCATTGATTTGTGACACGCTGATGTCGTCGAGCAGCATCTTCACGTTGTCCTGATTGTCATAGCTTATGCCGAGTATGGTGGTGGAGCCGCAGTTGGTGAAGATAAACTCATAGTCCTGCCACTCCTCGTTCACCTTGACGTTGTTGTACATCTGGAGATAACGCCATGAGGGAGCCATGTTGTTGGTCTCTGCGCCCAAAACCTGCACGTTGGCGAGAGTGCCGTCCACAGAGCGTGCCCTGAAGCGCAGGATGGCTATGCCGTTGTTTGCGCTGAGGTCGAGCATGGGCGTGTTGATGCGGCCGCCGTTGTCCTCGTCGGCATTGAACATCACCATGCCGCCTGCGGGATAGATGCTCTGGCAGCCCCACTGTCCCTCGTGGGTGTAGCCCTCTTTCATGTTGAGATAGACATAGTGCTGCTCGTCCCAGCTGAGCCACATGTGTGTGTCTACGTCAGGGTTGGTCTCTGAGCCTGAAGTGACGAGTGAGAAGTCCTCGCTCAACACTTGAACTTCCTCGCCATACTTGCTGATGTCGTCGATGTTGGGCATCTCGTCGGTGAAAATGATTTTCTGCTGCGGGCCTTTCAGCACATAGCTCTGTGCTGTGGCGGCACTCCTGTTCTTCGTAAGCTCAGGAGCAAACTGTGCAAACGCCCCTGCTGACATGGTGAGGAGCGCGACGCTGAGTAATACTTTCTTCATATTGCTTCTTTTTTTGTTGTTTTATATACACACAATACAGTGCTGCGATGACGGGACTGACGCTTGTCTGCGGCACGGGCCGTCACGAGCCTTTTAAAAGTATCGTGGGGCATGTCAGGGAGCTTCCCGATGACATACCCCACTGATGATTGTTGTCATGCAATGATGTCACGGACTGTGCCGTAGACGCTCATTGACGATTTTTATTTCACAAGAATCTTTGTGGTAACGACCTTGCCCTCTGCCGAAACAGCCTTTACAAGATAAGAACCGCGTGCAAGGTTGAGACCCTTGTTGTTGTTCTTGCCCACTGACTTCACTGTCTGGCCGCTGAGGCTGTACACTGTGATGGAGCTTGCGTCAAATCCGTTAAGGCTGATGCTGCCGTTCTGTGCGTCATAACCGAAGGTATCGCCCACCTGAATGGTCTTGATGCCGTCGGACACTGCGCTGCTTTCTATTGCGAGATAAAGCACAGGCACAAAGATGCGGCCGCCGTAGAGTATGTCAGATACATAGTCGCAGGCTTTCTTGTTGCTCTCGTAGAGTACTGAACGATATACTGGGTTGTCGTAATCGTTGTAGTCGCACACGTTAAAGCTGTTGAAGAGCACCGGATACTGGTTGCCGTTAGAGAACTCACCAGCGTCTCCCTCCTTGACAACCGTCACTATGAGGTTGTTGCTCGGGTTGTATGTAAACTTCTCGGTGAACGGTATGAGCAGCTTGTTGTTAGTGCCGGTCGTGGTGGTCACTGTGCCGTCAAACACGAGCTGCATGTCATCAAGCGGAGTGAGGTCTGTGCCTGACACAGTGCTGTAGTTGAATGTGTCATAGTAGCTCTTGGTGCTGCTCTGGCCCAGATAGACCTTTACGGGGAGGTTCTGCAGAACGCCGCCCTCTAAGTCGCTATACTCGAAAGCGAGGCTCCAGATGTCTACAGACTCTGCTCCGCTGAAGTCAGCCTGAATGTCAGAGGGCAGATAGATGGCCTCGTAGTTGGAGTATATCTTGCAGGAAGATATAGGAACGCGTGTGTCCATCTTGAGGTCAAACTCCGGTGTCTCTGTATTTGAGTCAAACTCCTTGCTGAGTACCGTTGTGTTGAGCTGCACTGCGCCTGCGGCCTGGATGTTGAACGCAAGAGGCTTGGAAACGTTGTTGTCTGCATACTCGTCGGCAGCATAATCAATAGCTGCAACAATGTCGGCAGTGCCGTTAACGTCCATCTTGGCCTGTACGTAAACATACTTCTTGGTGTGTGCAGGTATGGTCTCGGTGATGGTGTTCTCGCCGAGCGTTACCATGTTGTCGCCCTCAAGACGGCAAACCTTCACTGTGAAGTTGGAGGCATCGCTGTTGCCCTCGTTGAACACGCCAACGCGGCACTTCACATAGCTGCCTTCCACTGCCTCGGTGTTGCCTTCGAATGACTCGACAGCGAGATCGTTGTCATACATGCGCTCAATCTTCGCGCCCTTGAACACCAATTCGTCGCCAACAGCCTCTGTGAAGATGTGATAACCGAAGTTATAGGTGCCGCTGGTGGTCGGTGTGAAGTAAGCGGTGAATGTGTGAGTGGTGTTATACACGAGGTTGGTAAACTCCTTGTAGTGTCTCAGCACGATATTCTGCGCTGCGGCTGTAGGAGCGTTGCCTGCCGTGATGTCAAAGTTGTGCATCATGTCGATGTTTTCCTCATCATATCTCCAGCGGAACTCCACGTCATAGGTCACTTTGTAGGTCACGCCAGCCTCAAGCTCCATTGCAGGAGAGATCATGTAGTCATTGAAGTTGCTGCTTGTGCCAGTAGAGATAAGGAATCCCTTGTGATACTCCTCGTAAGTGAACTTCTGACCGTCGTTGTTGGCGTCGATAGATGTCCAGTCAAGGGCAGTAGCGGCAGTGGAGAAGTCTGCTGTGTAGTTGGGCTTGTATGCGTTGCCCGCCATAACGGCGTTTGAAGCTACTACAGTGCCTGCACCGTGTGCGGTAGAAGGCTCTACCTCGTAATAATAGCTGTGTATTTCTGCGAGGTTATTGTCGGTATAGGATGTCTCAGTGATACCTTCGGCTACCACAACGTTGTCCGGGAAGCGTGTCACCTTGTATGTGAGAGTACTCTCGTCATACCATCCGTCGCTTGCGCCTGCCTTTGGAGCAGACCAAGAGAGCTTCAGGGCATCGCCATCCTTTACGAGAGTGACGTTAAGCGGAGCTCCGGGATAGTCTTCGCCACCGAAAACTTCCCAAGACTCAGACACGCCCTTCTCACCTGCCACACGGCAAGGCACCACGATGTACTTGTGTACGCCTGCGGGCAGCTCCTCGTCGGTCCATTCCATCTTTTCGCCCACCTTGTTGGCTGCGTCAAGAGTGGCAACCGGGCCCTTAGACATCTTGTCGCGGTAGATAAGCACCTGCTCGAGCTGAGTCAGAGCATCGCCGTTCCATGCCTTTGACGGGTTAGTCCATGAGAGAGTGACCTTGTTGCCGTTGTCAGAGAGGGTAGAGGTGAGGTTCTCGACCTTGGCAGCGGCCTCGCGTGTGTCGGCAGTCCTGTACGGGATGTAGAGACCCGTACATATATTATATGAATATGACGGATTTTCCATCTCACCAGTCTTTGTGTTGAGCTTACAGAAGTACTGGTTGCCGTCGATGTTGCACAACAAGGCATAGAGGTCGCCTGTCGTATAGTCAAACGAGAGTGTTGAGCTATAGTAGGCAGGGAAGTCAGAGCCTTCTTTCTTGACCTTTACAGTGGAAATCTCCTTGTAGTTGTCGTTGGGATCGAGCTGCACGAGTCGTGAACCAGTGGGCTGGCCCGTCGCAGAGTCATATATCCAGCGGTAAGCCCACAGTCTGCCGTCCATGTCAAAGGCTATGGCAAAGTAATACCAGTCAAGGTCGCGAATGGGAGTGAACTCTCCTGTCATGGGGTCTACCTCACCGACGCAAGAGAACACTGCTTCCGCGTCCTCGGGTATGTTGCGGCTTCTTGCCATACCTATCAGCTTGTCGTTAATGGGGTCTGTAGACATAGCGTCTACCCAATAGAAGTCGTCGCGCAGGTTAACCATGTCCTTGTAGACGGTAAACTCGCCCGTCTCAAGGTTCCATGCGCCGAAGGCGCGCACGTAGTCAACAAACGAGTAGACCTCAACGAGGTAGCCCATATACTCGCCTCCGACTGTCGATGTGGTGACATAGGAGCCTCCGATGAAGCGTGTCAGCTCCATGCCGGAGAATGACTGTCCCTGTTCGTTGGGGTTATAGTCTATACATTTGCCTATCTTGTCAAAGAGATAGGGCGATCCAGAATAGAACTTGATGATACCAGGCTCGTGGTTGTAGTCATAGGAAGACGTAGAGGCATAACACTCAAGTCCCTTGGTGACATTCTGGTTGAGCGGAGCGTTCATCGGGCTCTGTACCATCTGCATTTTTGGCAACAGAGGAGGAAACTGCTTCACTGATACCGGTTTGTCAGCCGCACTTGCGGCAGATGCCAGCGCAAGCAAGGAGCATCCAAGCACGTAGGTAAACTTTCTCATAACAGTTTTGTTTTGGTTAGGTGTTAGGTATGTGGCGCATTGCGCCACATCCCTTGATATTGAAAATTAATAATATTGAAATCTTGCCTTATTTGCGCACCACGACTTTCTTTGTCTCGCCGTTCTGGCGCACCACATACACGCCCTTGTTGAGCGATGAAGCGTCCACTCTCACGCCGTCGATGGTGTAGTAGGCTTTCTCGCCGTCCGAGACAGAGCCGTCGGCCTGCAAGTCCTTGATGCCGGCCTCGATGGCAGCCTGCGGAAGCACCACCTTGAAGTTGCCCGACTGGTTGCCCCAGTACCAGTCGTCGCGATAGTCAGAGAAGCGAATGAGTATGCTCTCTACGGGGAATGTTATCACGCCTTCCTGCATCCTGCCGAAATAGCCCATTTGTCTCACTTCATACTTTGACTTGCCGCGGTCTGTCAGCTCGCGGTCGGCCTTTGACCATATCTCCATGATGCCATAGCCGAGGTTGAGTCCGCATCCCTTGTCCATGCGCTTGATACTTACCGCGCTGCGGTCGGTCGCGTCAATCTCCATGTAATACTTGTGGGACATGTCATAGGTGTTTGCGCTTGAATACTTGTAGCTCAGTCCGTAGGGATCAACCAGACGGTAGTAGCCGGGATTGTCCACGCTCTCTTGCAGCTCCACTTCGTAGGTGTCAGAGTCAAGTCCGCTGAACTCCACGTCGCAGTCGCAGATGATACTCTCAGTGTAGGTGCAGTTGCCCCATGATTTCCATCCGTCAAAGAGGAAGTCGCACTGCTTTGTGACGTAAGTCACTTTCTTGGGGTCGTTGCCTATGAACGGCACGGCCACAAATGAGTAAACGCCATTGGCGGTATAGTCAAACTGCACCACCTGTGAGGATGTTATCTCCGTGGATGCTATGCTGCCGTCCACAATGCCGTTGTACATATCGTCGGTGTAGTCGCCGGGAATCATTGCCACGCGCACCTTCTCGCAGCCACTGCCGATGGTGAAGTTCACGTTGAGCTTGTTGCCGTCGTTTTCGTCGAGGCCCTGTATGCCTATTGCCACGTCAAGATCAGGAGCTCCGGGCAGCTTTACGCGGAAGCCGTTGTTATAGTTGGCAAATCTCCACTGCTCGTCGCCGTCATATTCGGATCTCACGAGGAGTGTGGCGTGCGGGAATGTTATCTCGCCGTCGCGCAGTGTGCCACACTCGCCGTCGTCAATGGCCTGCTGCATGTTGCCGTAGTGTTCCATCTGATAGCCTGCGATGGAGCTGATGAGGAAGCGGCCGTCATCCTCGGTAAAGCAGAAATGGGTGTTGAATGCCTTGAAGAACACATGGTCGGGGTCGGTAGCGTCTATCTCCATGTATATGTCCTCGGGTATCTCATAAAAAGATGTCGCGGGGTAGTTTTTGTAGGGGCTCTTGATGCGGTAGAGGCCGGGGTTGGCGACGCTCTCTTCTATCTCCACGTCAAACTCGAGGCAGTCGATGATATAGAAGGTGGTGATGAAGTCGTCACGGAAGCGTCCCGTGCCGAGCTTTGTCCACTCTCCCTCGTCTTCTGCGCGTGTTACACTCTTCTTTATCTCCTGCATCGGCATCACGGATGGCTTTTCCGGGCTATACAGGCTCGTGCTGCCTGCATATTTGCGTGCAGGCTGTGCGTAGGCAGCAGTGCCCAACAGCATTGCAACCGCCAACAGCATTAAGGTCTTAAATGATTTCATAGCTACAATATAGAATATTTAATGTTTTTTTATCCAAACTTTTGCATTATACAAACTCTACATGCAAAAGTAAACATTTTGAAAAGAAAGATGTTTAAGAAAGTTTTTTTTTGCTGTCAAATTAATTTTAATTAACTTAACGCGGTCATGACGACCCCTTAATGCCTCCTCACGGACGACATGTAGCTTTTCGGGTGGTGGCACAATGGCTCTTTATCGCTGTTGTATGTCTCTTTAAGACAGACGGACGGCACTCCACATTTCCAAAGTGGCACTTTGAAAATGTGGAGTGACACTTTGGAAACGCCAAGTGCCTCTTTGGTTGTTGCAAAGAGACGCTTTAAAAACGTCAAGTGTCTCTTTAGGGATGTATGGAGGCACTTTTGCCATTGCCAAGTGCCTCTTTGTGAGTAGCTGCATTGCCTTTTGTGAGGTCAGGGAGGCAGGTGAGGGCTGCAGGTGAGGCCCACATGTTTTTGCTCGTGTGGCTATCCCTCAGCCCAGATGTCCCTCATCTTGCGTCTGATGACCGCAATGTTCACGGCGGTCATGACAGTGAGATATGTCAGAGCCGCCAGCAGGACGGGCCAGAGCGGCGCGCCCCCGAGTCCTATTGCGTGCAGACGGCTGCTCCACAGCCCGCGCGCGATGACGGCGAGCGCGAATGAGATGACCGTGACCGCCATGTTTGAGGCTATCACGATGCACTCGTAGTAGCGTCCTATGCTTTTCGGGGCATAGCCCAGCAGCATGAGATAGCGCAGCTTGTCCTTGCTCTTTTGCAGCAGCAGCGAGATGGCGAGCATGAGAATGAAGAAGGCGAGCAGGCTGATGACCATTCCTCCTGCCGTAACCACCGACGACACCACGCTGAGAAAGCTTGAGATGTTGCCCGCGCCCTCCTTGTCGCCAGCCAGCTCCAGCTCTTCGCGTTGCAGATAGGGCAGCATGTCCTCGCTGTTGAGGGGGTCTGTCTCCACGATAAGGCGTGACGGCTGAGGCATCTTGCCGTCATAGTAGCGGCTGTTGGCCCAGTCCATGAAGTCCTGTGGCACCGCTATGGTGTTGAGACGCGAGCTGAAGCCCACCACGGCAGCCTCAAAGGTGTCGCAGATGTTGTCCTTGCCCGTGATGGTGAGCGTCACTGGCACGGCACCTATCATATCCTCGCTTATCTGTGGCAGTCCTTGCGGCACGGCAAAGCCAAAGTTATAGAGCGTGAGGTAGTCCTTGCTCAGTATCACAGGCACAAACCTATCCTCGGGATTGAAATACCAGTCACGGGGTTTGACATCAAAAAACTCGTCGGGTACGGACTCAAAGAACAGATAGGTGGACAGTGTCTTGCCGCGCAGGCTCACCGCTCCGTTGACGGCAAACTGTGACGCGGTGAAACGTCCCACGCGCTTCACCCATTTCTGGCGTTTGAGCTTGTTGATGTCGTCTTCGTCAAAAGAAACGGGGGAGAAGCCCACGCCGCTGACTTTCTTTGACAGCACCGCATAGTCACTTGTGAAAAACTTGTCGCCGTCGTCGGTCTTGCGGCTGTCGCTATAGAACAGCAGTCCTGCCAATATTATGGTGAGTCCCACGACATTTGACAGCACATAACCCAGCATCTGGCCTGCCGAGATGTTGCGCCTGAGCAATGTCCATATTTCAGATTGTCTTGCGATCATGTCCTTTCTTACCTTTCTTTATAGTCTTATTGTCTTTGTCCTTTGGCTAATGTGCCGTGTCATGTGTTATGTGATGTGTCGCGCATAGGCTATTCCCATCCCGTGTGTGCGCTGCATCTGTGTCTTACATGTGCTGTCGCCATTCCTTACATATATATATAATAAGGTGTAAACGTGTCATGCTGTGTCGCTCGATAATATAATAGTGCGAAGCAACCGCGCACGTTTGTGTCGCTCAAGGAGTGTCACACTGTCGTTGCGTGCGCCCTGCGTCATGTTTTGTGCATTGTCTACAGTGACACAAAATGCGGATTGTCGAGCAGCAGATGGTTGCCCACCGACGTGGCGATGATGCCTGCTCCCTGCGCAGCCGCCTCCTGCTGCACCAGCTGTGCCGTGATGCGGTTGTTGTGGCTGTCGAGATGGCTCACAGGCTCGTCGAGGAATATAAAGTCAAAGGGCTGGCACAGTGTGCGCACTATTGCCACCCGCTGTTGCTGCCCTATGCTGAGCCTGCCTGCGGGCGTGTCATGCTTGTCTGCCACTCCGAGACGCTCAAGCATCTCCCTTATTTGGCCATCTGTCTTGTGGCAGGTGAGATTGTTCTTAAGTGAAATGTTCTGGCTG
>CAMGFM010000020.1 GCA_946055365.1 uncultured Prevotella sp.
AGAGATGTGTTCATGCTTCTCTATCCTCTCATACAGCCTCTTTGTCTCGCCCTTGTCCTTGCTCACGACAAGCTCTCTCACCATGCCAAACATGAGGTGTATCCTGCGCGCGAAGAGCATTATCTCCTTTCTTGCCTCAAGCACCGACAGCTCAGGAGTCTTCATGAGCGAGCCGCCGCCTATGTAGCACAGCCTGAACTCGTCGTCGTCGCCTCCTCCTGTGGTCACCATCACACACACGAGCCGCTCCATGTAGGGTATGAGCCACATCAGCAGCAGGGTGTTGCACACGTTGAACATGGTGTGGAACAACGCGAGCGCGACACTGAGCCTGCCCGTGCCGTCTGCCGTGTCAGTGCCTGCTATGGCGCACACCGCCTCGGAGAAAGGTTGCAGCAACAGCAACGCCCACACCACTCCAAAGGCGTTGAACAGCAGGTGGGCCATCGCCGCACGCCGCGCCTGAGTGTTGGCCTTGCGTGCCGCCATGTTGGCACTGAGAGTAGTGCCGAGATTTTCGCCCAGCACCATCGCCATGCCCAACTGCACGGGCAGCACGCCCGACGTGCATAGCAGCATGGTGAACGCGAGCAGGGCGGCAGACGACTGTATGACGGAGGTAAGCACCGTGCCTGCCGCCAGAAAGCCCATGGCGGTGAGCCAGCTGTGGCTGTCAAAGCTGCCGAAGAAGCCTATGAACGCCGTGTTGTGGCTCAGGTCGATGTCGTTGCCGAGACTGCCGAGTAGCGAAATGGCGAGGAAGAGAAACGCCACGCCAAAGATAAAGTCGCCCACATAGCGTATGCGGCGCGTGTAGATGAGCAGCAGTGCCACGCAAAAGGCAGGATAGACAAGGCTCTCCATGTCGAGCGTGAAGCCGAGAGCCATCACCCATGCCGTAAACGTGGTGCCTATGTTAGCTCCCATTATCACGGATATTGCCTGGGCGAGCGTGAGCAGGCCTGCATTGACAAACGACACCGCCATGACCGTAGTGGCAGTGGACGACTGCACGGATGCCGTGACAAACATGCCCGACAGCAGGCCCGTAAAACGGTTGGTGGTCATCGCCCCGAGTATGCTTCGCAGCTGCGGACCCGCCATTTTCTGCAACGACTCGCTCATGGTCTTGATGCCATAGAGCAGCAATGAGAGCGAGCCTATGAGCCTGAGGAATATCCAGATAGACATTTTTAATGTTATTTAATTGCCGTTATAACGCCGTTTTGTGGGGAAAAGACTATCTTTGACAGCGGTTTGCCATGCCAAGGCTGCCGCTCTCGTGCCGCATCACGGCACTTTTCTTATGGCTGTCGGCGGCGACTGTCATACAAAGGTCATCTTCCGTGCCGCCCGCCGGCTCTATGACAAGACCCGAGCGACACCCCGCCTGCCCTCATGGGCTGACACCAAAGATTTAATTATTAACCCCAAACAACTATCTTTATGAAACAGTTGGTAAGAATACGCTGCAAAAATAACAAAAAAACCGTAAACGTAGAAACAGGCTGCACTCTTTTTGATGTTTTTAGGCAGGTTTCGCCCGAAATGCCGTTTCCGCCCGTCTGCGCAAGGGTCAACAACAAGGTCGAAGGGCTTCACTACCGCGTCTACAACGCCAAGGACGTGGAGTTTCTCGACGTTTCCTCGCCATCAGGCTCACGTGCCTACACACGCTCATTGTTCTTCGTGCTGTGCAAGGCCGTGCATAAGCTCTTCCCCGAGGGCAAAGTCATAATAGACATACCCGTGTCAAACGGCTATTACTGCAACATACTCATAGGAAGGCCCGTCACCGAGGACGACGCTGCCGCCATACGCGGCGAGATGCACGACATCATAAGGCGCGCGCTGCCCATAAGGCGGCATGAAGTGCCTACGGAGGAGGCCATAGAGATGTTTGAGAGGCTGGGCTACACGTCAAAGGTGCTGCTGCTGCGCACTACGGGACGCGTCTACACCACCTATTATGACATAGAGGGCTTCGTCGACTATTTCTATGGCAGCATGCTCACCAACACATCGCAGCTCACGCTCTTCGGACTGGAGAAATACTATGACGGACTGCTTCTGCGCATACCCTCAAGGAGCGATCCCTCACAGCTCGGCGCGCTGATAAGGCAGGACAAGATGTTTGAGATATTCCGCGAACACCACGAATGGCAAAACCTTCTGGGCATTTCAACCGTAGGCACGTTCAACGAGGCGGTGGCAAAAGGCCATGCCACAGACATCATAAACATAAGCGAGGCACTGCAAGAGAAGAAGATTGCCAACATCGCGGAGATGATAGCGGCGCGCAAGAGCGTCAAGATGGTGCTGATAGCAGGCCCCTCGTCAAGCGGCAAGACCACTACCTGCAAGCGTCTGTCCATACAGCTCATCTGCAACGGCATCAGGCCCGTGCCAATATCGCTCGACGACTATTTCGTTGACCGCGAACTCACGCCCAAGGACCACAAGGGCGACTATGACTATGAGTCGGTCTATGCCCTTAACCTGCCTCTGCTCAACCAGCAGCTCAAGCAGCTGTTTGAAGGTGAGGAGGTGGAGCTGCCAAGATATGACTTTCAGACAGGACGCAGCGTCATGAGCGGCAAGCGAATGAGGCTACAGCCCAACGACGTGCTTGTGGTGGAGGGCATACACGCGCTTAACCCCACGCTAACCGCCGACATTGACGACTCGCTGAAGTTCAAGGTCTATGCCTCTGCGCTCACTACCATACTCCTCGATGAGCATAACTACATACCAACCACCGACAACCGACTGCTGAGACGCATCATCAGAGACTATAAATATCGCGGATGCTCCGCCAGGGACACCATCAGACGCTGGCAGAGCGTGAGGGCTGGCGAGAACAAGTGGATATTTCCTTATCAGGAAAACGCCGACGCCATGTTCAATACTGCCATGATCTATGAGCTGGCGGCCATAAAGGTGCAGGCAGAACCACTGCTTGAGCAGGTGCCAGAGAACTGTGAGGAACATGCCGAAGCCTACCGCCTGCGCAAGTTCCTCGGCTATTTCTCTGCGATAGACCACTCTAACCTGCCGCCAACATCACTGCTGAGGGAGTTTATCGGCGGCAGCTCGTTCACGTATTGAGAACATGAGAGGACGTAAGTGACCAGACTCTTCGGGCTTACGGGACGACGGATGTGCCTGAAGAGGCGTGTCAGGGCTCGGGAAATAGGCATTTGGCTGTTATAAAGAGCCACTTCATGCTCCCCAAGAGCCACTTCTGACACACGAAAGAGGCACTTTCTGCAAACGCAACAAAAGCCAGACACGTCACGTCATCACGCTTTGCACGATGACGTGACGTGTCTGGCTTTTGTTTTTTGCCTCATCACATGCCTTGCCGCGCCACAGCCTGAGTGCATAGGCGCGTGCGGCGTGTCATTGCATTGTTGCATTGCCGACATGGCGCGGGCTTTTCCTTGTCATGTTTTCACCCTGCCCCACGGCATAAGGCACGTCATTCAAAATAATAGAGGAATGTGGCTATGCCGCTCAACGCCTTCTTGGGAGAGTCTTTTATCTCTATGCTGAACTTTATCTGCACCTTTGCCACGCCACGGAGGTTTTCGATGGCATAGAGGTCAGCCACAAGGCGTATGGACTCGCCCGACTTGACGGCCTGACCGAACTTCATCTTGTCCATGCCATAGTTGACCATCATCTTGAGGTTCTTCACCTCAATAATCTGGTTCCAGAGATAAGGCAGCATGGAGAGCGTGAGATAGCCGTGGGCTATTGTCGACTTGAAAGGGCTTTCCACGGCGGCACGCTGCTCGTCGATGTGTATCCACTGATGGTCGAGGGTGGCGTCGGCAAAGAGGTTTATGCGCTCCTGGGGCAGCTCCACATAGTCTGACACGCCAATGTTCTTGCCGAGCAGAGCGGCAAACTCATGATAACTGTTGATGATTACTTTACTCACTGGTCTATATACTTTTTTTTCGGGCGAAATTGAGGCGAGCGGCACGGCCGTTGACACCGCCGCACACGCGCCACGCCATTGCGTCTGCCGCCCATGGTTTGAAAAAATGTTGAACGTCTTGTCTTCGTGTGCCACACTCTCTGCCGCCTCACACGTGGTGTCGTGCCGATGCGTGTGTGTTTCATGACACGCACGTATATATATATGGCACGCACGTATATATATAATGTGTGCCAAGCCTTGTCATATCGGGGCATGGCACACTCTTGCCTGTCGGCACGACACGCTATGATGAGGCACGCGGCACACGCCTGCCATCAGCAGACGCGCCATCAGTCGCCGTCGGGGGCGTAGAAATAGTCGTGGAGCGGATCGGGATATTCGAATATCTCGCCCTCACGGAAAAATCTCTTCATTTCTATCTCGGCAGTCTCCACGCTGTCAGAGGCATGTATGATGTTTTCCTGTCCGCTCATGGAGTAATCGCCGCGAATAGTGCCGGGTGCTGCCTTTCTGCCGTTTGTCGCGCCAACGATATTGCGCACTACGGTCACTGCGCTGTTGCCCTCCACGCACATGGCAACCACTGGCGCAGACTTCATGGAGCCTGTGAGCCAGGGGAAGAACGGACGGTCTACGAGGTGGGCGTAGTGTTCGTTGAGGATAGTGTCATCCAGCTGCATCATCTTCATGCCTACGATGCGCAGACCCTTACGTTCTATGCGGTTGATGACTTCACCGATGAGACGACGCTGCACGGTGCAGGGCTTTAAGAGAATCAATGTTTTTTCCATAAGGATTGTTTTTTAGGTTTATGTGAATTGTTCTGTTGTGACTTTATGCCGTGACTCTGCCGTGGCACGCGCCACGACACGCCGCCCACGCCATCACGCCACCGTATCATGCCGCCAGCGCAAGCGTGGGACATGGCTGCGGATATTGCAAAGTTAGCGTTTTTCTGCATAATATGGAAGAAAAGCGCGGATGTTTTTGACGTTTTTGTCTCTCTCGCCGCCGTCGCCGCCCCTCACATGCCATGTCCGTGCACGTGCGGGCAGACCTCAGCGTGAGCCGCGTGGCGTGAAGTTGGAGCCTATGACTGCCTTGACGAGCCTGTCGCCGCACACCTCGTGGCTGCCTGAGCGTGCCACGCCTGCAAAGTCCATCATCACTATGCCCGTGCATGTGCCGCGCATGGCGGCGTGGCGGCTTGCGTCCCTGCCACGGCGCGCTGTCCTCACCTCGTCAGCCTCTATGAGGTTGGCAAGCCAGCGGTTGGTCTCGGCGGCATTGGCACGATAGCCCTCGGTGAGTGACACTCTGTGCGGGCCATGCTCGTCGGTGGTGTAGAGATAGCCCGACGTGTGATTGACAAACCACGTGTGGGGCATCTCCTCCATGAGCCTGCGGCTGCACGACAGCCGCAGCGTGCGCTCTATGGCGGCGAGCTTGGCAGGCATACCGCCCTCTTGGGTCATGTCATAGAAGTCTTGCACGATGAGCCTGCCCTCATGCACGCATCCCCTGACGGCTGCCGTGGTGTCTGTCCTTATGTCCGGGCTGAAGCTCCAGCCGCTCACATACGCGCCGCGCGGCATGTCGCCATAGGTGTCGCGGCTCATGACGAGGAGCCTGCCGCGCAGCTGTCCCACGGTAATGTCGGGACGAAAGTCGAGAATGAGGTCGGAGTGCCTCGCCAGCACGCTGTCTGCCATCTCTGCCCAGCGGCTGCCGTCACGCCGCGGCGACCTCTCGTGCTGCATGATGATGACGGCAAACTCGGTGGGATGGGCGGCGAGCGAGTCGCGCAGCAGTTCCAGCACGCCGCCAAAGGTCATGGTGGTGGCAAACTCGCCGTGATAGATCTGCAATGTGCATGGCGTGTCGCCGCCGACACGCACGTCGGGACGCAGGTCAAAGGCTCTCACGCCACAACTCCACTGTGCGGCGATGCCAAGGTCTTGCGTAGTGGCTATCTTTGCGGCAAGCAGACTGTCCTGGGGCAGGAATCCCTCGCCCGTGCAGGCATCGTGTGAGCCTGGAATGGAGAGACGGCACACGGGCATGTCGTCGTGGACGAGCGAAAGCCAGTCGTCGGCATGGGCTGCCGCCACACTCATGGCGAGCAATGCCATGATATATATACGCCTAAAGTATGTGTTCATAAGTGTCAAGGAGTTATATAATGTAATGATAGCCAAAGACAAAGTTACGTAAAATATCCGTAATTAGCTCAAAGTCGGCTCTCATTTTTTGTTATCTGCATTGTTTTGAGTAATTTTGCAGACCATAGGGACACTGGCACACGCACATGCGGCAGTGCCACACTGCGTGTCGCGCAACCTTTCACAAGACATTGCCGCAGGGCAATGCCACAATCAGGATTATGGACAACAACTTGACAATAAAAGACTTTGAAATCATGGCTCCGGTAGGCTCACGGGAGAGTCTTCAGGCTGCCATCCAAGCCGGGGCAGACTCGGTGTATTTTGGCGTGGAGAAGCTCAACATGCGCTCTCACTCCGCCAACCACTTCAGCATAGATGACCTTAGAGAGATAGCGGAGACGTGCAAGGCGCACGGCATGAAGTCCTATCTCACCGTCAACACCATCATCTATGACGAGGAGACGCAGCTCATGCGCTCCATAATAGACGCGGCAAAGGAGGCTGACATCACCGCGGTGATAGCAAGCGACATGGCGGTCATCGGCTACTGCCGCAAGGTGGGCGTGGAGGTGCATCTCTCCACGCAGCTCAACATCAGCAACGCCGACGCACTGGAGTTTTACGCACAGTTTGCCGACGTGGTGGTGCTGGCGCGCGAACTCAACATGGACCAAGTGGCACACATACACCGCGAGATAGCCCTCCGCGACATACGCGGGCCAAAGGGCCAGCCCATACGCATAGAGATGTTTTGCCACGGCGCGCTCTGCATGGCGGTGAGCGGCAAGTGCTACATGAGCCTGATGAACACCGGACGCTCCGCAAACCGCGGCGAGTGCATGCAAATATGCCGCCGCTCCTACACAACCACCGACAACGAGACGGGACACCAGCTCGTAGTGGACAACAAGTATATCATGTCGCCCAAAGACCTCAAGACCGTGAGGTTCATTGACCGCATGATGGACAGCGGAGTGAGGGTGTTCAAGATAGAGGGGCGCGCGAGAGGGCCTGAATATGTATATAACGTGGTGAAATGCTACCGCGAGGCCATCGCCGCCGTGCTTGACGGCACGTTCACCGAAGAGCGCAAGGACGAATGGGACGAGCGGCTCGCCACGGTGTTCAACCGCGGCTTCTGGGACGGCTACTATCAGGGACAGACGCTCGGCGAATGGAACAGCAACTATGGCTCCAACGCCACAGAGAGGAAAGTGTATGTGGGAAAGGGCGTGAAATATTTTTCAAAGCTCGGCGTGGCGGAGTTCACCTGCGAGGCGGCAGAATTTTCCGTGGGCGACAAGATGCTCATAACGGGCCCCACGACAGGCGTGATGTATATAACGCTCGACGAGATACGCTATGAGTTGCAGCCAGTAGACACGGCACGCAAGGGACAGCACGTGTCGTTCAGGGTGCCAGGCAAGATAAGGCCCAGCGACAAGCTGTTTAAGATAGTAAAGACCGACGTGCAGGGATAGACAAACATGACACGGCAAGACGGGGAAACAGCATAAAAATGACGCCGGGCGCGGCCTTATTGACGCAGAGGGCGGCTTTATCAAGCGTGTAGTGCGGCATGTCAAGACATGGTGCGGCATATACCGTAAAAAAAAGAGGCACTTCAGCATCAGAAAGCGGCACTTTGCACATAGTAAAGCGGCACTTTGGCAAACGAAAAGAGGCACTTTTCTCACAGGCTATACCCGCCTCACATAACAACAACCATTCACTTACAAAACGACAAACAATGACAATCAACGAGAAACAGGATGAAGTGATAGAGCAGTTTCAGGACTTCACCGACTGGATGGACAAGTATCAGCTGCTGATAGACCTCGGCAACGAGCTTGAACCGCTGGACGCAAAACATAAGACCGAACAAAACCTCATAGACGGATGCCAGAGCCGCGTGTGGATAAGCACGGAGATGAAAGACGGGCTGCTCGTGTTCTCCGCCGACAGCGACGCGCTCATCGTGAAGGGCATAATAGCCCTGCTCATAGAGGTGCTTAGCGGACACACTCCACAGGAGATACTCGACGCACAGCTCTATTTCATAGACCGCATAGGACTCAAGGAGCATCTGTCGCCCACACGCTCAAACGGATTGCTCGCCATGGTGAAGCAGATACGCATGTATGCTCTCGCCTATCAGGCCAAGTCAAACTGAGCGGACAGCATTTACACATTATAAAAAATGAGACAACTTGCAATACAGATGAGACAACTTGCTTTTTCTTTTCTCACGGCAGCACTCACCATAGCCGTCGCCTGCTCATGCGCATCATGCAGAAACGCCTCAAAAAGCGGCGACACAGCACAGCAGGACACACTGGCTGCCAAGGGACCTGACTTCTCCGCCGACTCTGCCTATGCCTTTGCCGCAAGACAATGTGAGTTCGGGCCGCGCTGCATGAACACCCCGGAGCATGACAAATGCGGCGAATGGATAGCACAGACGTTCCGCGACTACGGGCTGGACGTGGAGATACAGCAGGCAAAGCTCAAGGGATGGGACGGCACGATGCTCGACAGCCGCAACATAATAGCCAGATACAAGCCTGAACGCAAGGCAAGGATATTACTGTGCGCCCATTGGGACACCCGACCGTGGGCTGATAACGACCCCGATGAAGCCAATTGGCACTCGCCAGTGACGGGCGCAAACGACGGCGCAAGCGGCGTGGCGGTGATGCTCGAGCTGGCACGGCTCATGCAAATGGACTCTTCGCTGTGCGTGGGCGTGGACTTCGTGTGCTTTGACGCGGAGGATTATGGCACGCCACAATGGGCTGACGTGGCTGACGACCCCGACTCCTGGGCCCTGGGCGCGCAGTACTGGGCGCAAAACCTGCCGCAGGGCTACACGGCACGCTATGGCATACTGCTCGACATGGTGGGCGGACAAGGCGCACGCTTCTTTCAGGAGAGCATATCGCTGCGCTATGCAAGGGAAACGGTGGCAAAGGTGTGGCGCACTGCCTCGCTCATGGGCTACGGCAGCATGTTTCCGATGCAGGAAGGCGGCATGATAACCGACGACCATGTGCCTGTGAACGAGAAAGCAGGCATACCGTGCATCGACATCATACCATTCTACCCCGACTGTCAGCAGAGTTCGTTTGGACCTACATGGCACACCGTCAACGACGACATGCAACACATCGACCCAAACACGCTCAAGGCCGTGGGACAGGTGCTGGTGCAGACATTGTATGGCGAGGCTGAATAGGCACGGAGCGACACGACACACACAAAAGAGTCGCTGGCACGCCCAATGAGGCGGCACACGACTTATAGCAAACACACAAGAAAGCCGCATCTCCCGTGACATTGAGTCAGGGAAATGCGGCTTCAACGTTTTTTTTACCAAAACACTGCCGTGGCGCGCGGCATCCTGAGCCAGCGAGGCAGGCATACGGCCGCTGCAAACGCCGTGCGGCTATTCTTCCACTACAGAGAACTCATCCTTGCCTACCGCACAGAGGGGGCATACCCAGTCTTCGGGAATATCCTCAAATGCCGTTCCGGGCTCAATACCGTTGTCTGGATCGCCCTTTTCGGGGTCGTAGATCCAGCCACATACATCACATACGTATTTTTTCATAGCTTTACATGTTTTTAAAATGGCATGCGCCACACGTGCGCCTGCCGTTGTTACACAATTATGTTGTTGTTGTCTTATGCTCAGTCCCTAAGCAGGGTCTCTATTCTGTCAGCCACAGTCATGGGGTCTATGCTCGTGAGGCAGGCATAGTCGCCTCGCAGACACTCGCTGTTGCCATATATGCTGCACGGGCGGCACGGCAGGTCGGCCTGCACGGCATTTTCGGGCGACTGCGCCCAGCCCATGAAGCCCGCACTGGGGTGTGTGGCTCCCCAGACGCTCACTACGGGCGTGCCGCAGATTGACGCGAGGTGCATGTTGGCACTGTCCATAGACAGCATAACGTCAAGATGGCTCATGAGCGTCAGCTCCTCGCGCAGCGAACCGAGCGTGGCGGAGGCGTTGAGACAGTTCTTGTAGCGTCCGCACCACGTGTCAAAGACCTCAAACTCTCGCGCGCCGCCTCCGAAAAGGAATATGCGGCACGAGGGATGACGCTTTATCAGCTCTGCCACCACCGCCTCTGTCTTTTCCACGGGATATATCTTGCCCTTGTGGGCGGCAAACGGAGCCACGCCTATCCACTGCTGAAACATCTTTTTCTCGCCTATGCGCCCGGAAAGGAGGCGCAGGTTGCCGCCCGATGGCGGAAAGAGGCTCGTGAACTCAAGCCTCACCTCATAGCCAAGGCGCGCAAGCACGTCGGCATAGTTGTCAAACGACGACGGCAGAGGCCTCATGTCCTTGTCGCGGGCAGCCACGAGACGGCGACGCTCCGCACGGTGCTTGTCGATATGCTCCACTCTGTAGCGGTCAAGATTGAACCTCATGCGCAGATAACTGGAGCGCAGCACGTCGTGCATGTCGGCAATGGCGGTGAAATGCTTTGCCGCGAGACGGCGGTAGAGCGCGTTGAGACCTCTCACGCCACGATACTCGCCCTTGATGTCGGCTCCCATGAAGCTCACGTTGGGGGCTATCTCGTCAAAGAGGCTCTGCGCAAAGGGGCTGCTCAGCACCGTTATGCGCAGGTCGGGATATTGCGCCGCAAGACTGCCGACTACAGGCACGAGCATTGCCACGTCGCCGAGTGCCGAGAAGCGCATTATCAGCAGGTGTTCTGTTTTCATCCTTTGGTGTCAGTAGTTGGGATAGTTCTCAGGGTGTCAGCTCTTCTTGTAGAGTATGGGGTTGGTGGACGGGTCGTTATACATCTTCATCTGTCTGTAGACCTTCATATACTTGCGTCCTGCTGCTATGTCCTCAAGGAGCTGGTCGATGGCGAGCGAAAGGTCGGACTGCTGCTCGAGCAGCACGGCGAGCTTTGAGGCGCACTTGTCACGATGCTCCTGCGAAGCGTCGGCACGCTCTGCCTGCTCGCGCATGTGGTAGATCTTGAGCGCGAGTATCGACAGGCGGTCTATGGCCCATGCCGGGCTCTCGGTGTTGAGACGCGCGTCGGGAAGCACCTGCACGTCGCTGTATCTCTGCCTGAAATAGGAGTCTATCTGCTCCACAAGGTCGGTGCGGTCCTGATTGGACCTGTCTATGCGCCTCTTGAGCGAGAGAGCGTCCAGCGGGTCGATGTGCGGGTCGCGGATGATGTCCTCAAAATGCCACTGTACGGTGTCTATCCAGCATTTGAGATAGAGACGGTTTTCGATGTCCTCACGCTCGTAAGGGTTGTTTATCTGTGTCTCAATGTCGTCCTTGACGTGATAGTCGCGGATGGCTTGGTTGAAAATGTTGTTGCAGTGTTGTGCGAAAGACATAATGGGTGTATGTTGTTTTTTATTTTCGGGATTATTAATTTACTAATGTGGTGTCTGTTGACGTGTGTTTACATCAATAAAAATAGCACACGGGCGGCTATATGGCGCATTTTCACGGCGACATGTCACCCATTCTATTTGCAAAAGTAGGATAAAAGCAGGTAATATGCAAAAAAAAAGTGTCTTTTTAGCA
>CAMGFM010000021.1 GCA_946055365.1 uncultured Prevotella sp.
ACAATGCGTGACGCTGCCGACAGAAAGCCTCTATCCGTAGACCTTGGTCACAAGATAGCGGTAGTTGTAGACCTGCATGAACGGGTGCAGCAAAGCCCTTATGACAGCCATGGGGCCATGCTCGCGCGTGTAGAATATCTCATGACGGTGTTTCACATACATTGCGGCAAGCCCCGGTATGGCCGTTATGCCGCCCCGACATTCCCATTTCAGGAGCTTCATGCCCTCCCTCATCATGTCGTTGTCGGCCGTGGCGCGCGCCTTGGTGTCACGGCCCTCATCACAGGCAGCCTGCCACTTGCGCCCTATCCACATCAGCAGTTGCCGTCTCGCATTGAAGTGAGCCGTCATGTAGGGCTTCACCCTGCGATAGTGCCACAAGCCATAAGCCGCCATATACACGGCGTTGCCGCCAGAGCGCACACGCCTCGTGTCATAGCCTGCATAGGTGGCGGCACCCTCATAGCGACGCTGCATCACAAGCACCCTGTCGAGCATCACTATGCTGTTGAGGGCGGCGGCGGCCGTGCCAGTCATCACGTCATAGCACGTGCGGCTGTAGATCTCGCCATACTCGTCGCGCGAGGGCAACGCCTCTATCAGCGACTTGCGCAGCAGCTGGCAATGGCCAGGCATTGAGGCATAGAGCAGGCGCAGCAGGCTACAGCAGGGCGTGCGGCTGTCATGACGCACGGCAGCCCCGGTGTCAGAGAAAGGCACTGAGCGGCACACACACATCATATTGTCGCCTATGGCTGCCAACTGCTCCTCTATCTTGGTGGGCATCCAGATGTCGTCTTGGTCGCTTATGGCTATCCATTCGCCCCTTGCAAGAGCCATGGCAGAAAGAAAATTGTCGTTTATGCCGTGCCTTCCACCGTTGACACTCACACGAAAGCTCACGCCATCGGGAGCCTTGGCGGCATACTCGTGCAGTATGGCGAGAGTGTCGTCCGTGCTGCCGTCGTCCTGCGCCACAATCTCCATGGGCAGAAGCGTCTGGGCAAATATGGAGTCGAGCTGTTCGCGGAGATGACGTGACGCTCCGTTATACGTACACATCACCACCGACACGTTGCATGTCTTTTTCATGTGTGCAAAATTATAAATATTACGTGACTTTTCATTCGTTTTTTAGCCATATTTTGTGTAAGTTTGCACTCTCATTCATGCAAGTGGCAAGGTCTACGTGCCACTTCTCACGACAAGACATGCCACTTCGCATGACAGAAAGTGGCACTTTGCATGACAGAAAGTGGCACTTCGCGCGACGAAAGTGTCACTTCACATGACAAAAGAGCCACTTCACACAAGACAACACCCCACATTACGTGACAACACACGTCACTCCATCCAAAGAAAAAACATATCACACGATGAAGACAACACGACTTTTAGCCCTCACAAGGGCCATGTTGCTTGCCGCCACCGCCGTGTCGGTCATGGCCACGCTGTCATGCGACAGCCGCAAGTTTCACGTCAACGGCAACATCACCGGTGCCGCCGACTCCACACTCTATCTTGAGCATATAGGCATAGAGACTGTCACGGCGGTAGACTCCACGACGCTATCCGCCGACGGCAGCTTCGCCTTTAGCGCGGCGGCACCCTCCTCCCCCGAGTTCTACCGTCTGCGCATAGCAGGGCAGATTATCAGCCTTGCCATAGACTCCACGGAGACCGTCAACGTCAAGGCCGTCTATCCGCAGATGGCACAGGGCTATGAGGTGAGCGGTTCCGAGGAGTGTGAGGTCATAAGACAACTCGCCGAAATGCAGATGGCACTCCAGCAGCAGGTCAACGCCATTGCAGCCGACGGCACGCTCACCCCCGCCGCCACGGCCGACAGCATCGGCAGGGTGATAGAGAGCTACAAGGAGAGAGTGTCGCGCGGCTTCATATACGCCGCGCCGCAGAGAGCGTCGTCTTATTTCGCCCTCTTCCAGACCCTCTACACCAACAGCGGCCCCGTTCTCATATTCAATCCGCACACCTCGCAAAAGGACATACGCGCCTTTGCCGCCGTGGCAACCAGCTGGGACATGCTCTATCCCGGCAGCCAGCGCGCCGAAAACCTGCACAACATAGCCATAGAGGGCATGAAGGACGTGAGAATAATGCAACAAAACGACAACACCGTGGAGATAGATGCCTCAAAGGTCAACACCTCGGGCATAATAGAGCTGTCCATCAACGACAACAGAGGCACACGGCGCACTCTCTCCTCACTCAAGGGCAAGGTGGTGATGCTCGACTTTCACGCCTTTGCCGCGGAGGGCTCCACGGAGCGCATCATGGCTCTCAGGGAGATATATGACAAATATCACGCCATGGGGCTTGAGATATACCAAGTGTCAATGGACGACAACGATCATTTCTGGAAAACCAAGACCAACGCCCTGCCTTGGATATGCGTGAGGGACGCTGACGGCTCGCAAAAGGCGGCACAGAAATACAATGTCATTGACGTGCCTACATTCTTCTTGCTTGACAAGAACTGCAACGTCTACAAACGAGACGCGCAGATAGACGATTTGGACAAGGAGATACAAAGCCTGCTCGCACAATAAACGCCACACGACACGCACAAACACACAAAGGCGGCAGAAAGACCCACATTCTCTCGGGTCTCTCTGCCGCCTTTGCCTGTGCAAAGCCCGCCTTGCGCCGCTCTCGCCAGCCGTCTCCATGACCGCCAAGAGGCGGCACGTGCAGCCCATATCGTCACGAGCGGTCACGTGCCTGCCGTCAGAAGCTGCGCAGCCACGCCCTCAGATCGAGCAGCATCTCCAGATGATACCTGAAGGACGTGCCTATGCCAAAGCCGTGTCCGCCTGCGGGATAGACAAAGAGCGAGGCAGGCACGTCATGACGGTAGAGCTCGCAATAGTAGTTGACCCCGTGCATGGGCATAACGTCATGGTCGTCGTCGGCAAGGATGATGCAGGCACGCGGCGTGAGGCGCGACACGTGCATGTCAGAGCTATATCGCTGCTCGTCTTTCTTGCGCGGGTTGTTGCCAAGCAGGCCCTCACGCGAGCCTTGGTGGGTGTAGCCCTGCATCATGGTGATGACGGGATAGAAAAGTATCTGAAAATCGGGGCGCGCATCGTCACCCGACTGTGTGGCAAGAACGGATGCGAGATGTCCGCCTGCCGACGAGCCCATCACGCCCACGTCCTTTGGATTGACGTGCCACGCCTTGGCGTTGGCCCTGATGATGCGCATGGCCTGTGCGGCGTCACTTACAGGCACCTGCGGATGGCCGTTGGGCATGCGATAGCGCAGCAC
Organism: uncultured Prevotella sp.; assembly: GCA_946055365.1. Classification (GTDB taxonomy): domain Bacteria; phylum Bacteroidota; class Bacteroidia; order Bacteroidales; family Bacteroidaceae; genus Prevotella. Next base: position 3,292 of record CAMGFM010000021.1, read on the forward strand.
AATGGCGGCTATGCCCTGTTCGTTGAAAAAGGGAGCCCAGTCTGTTCCCTCGTGAGTGTAGCCCGAGAGGTCGTGATAGCCGCCGCCCGGGCAGATAAGCACCGCCCTGCCTGTGGCAAGACGCTCCTCGGGCAGGAATACGCGCATGGAGGCCGTGTCGGAGAGGCCGTTTTTCTCGGGTGCTTTTGACTGCCACACCTCTACGTCGAAGACTCGCTGTGACGAAGCCGTCAACGACACGAGCATAAGGAGGAGTGTGGCGACGAATGATGAGTGTTTCATGTTGTGTGATGGTGGGTTGGTTGTTATGGTTTATATGTTTACATGTTTTTTATGGCTAAATTCTTTGCCTTAGTGTGTCACTCCTTTTATGAGTGACACACTTCTTTTCACAAATCAAGCGCGACTGCCGTCCTCACATGACACTGCCGCAAGGAGACAGTCGTGGCAGATTGTTCCTGACAACTGTCACGCGCCTGCAAAAGCGGCTCTTTCGTACATTTAAAGTGCCACTCTATGAGTCTCAAGTGCCACTCCACGAGTCCCAAGTGCCACTCCGTCAATACCAAGTGCCACTCTATGAGCCGCAAGTGCCGCCAAGCACATCTCAAAAGCCGCTTTTTGCCGCCACAAGGAGACACTGCCGCTCTCTGGAGGGCAAGTTCCCTCACACTATCGGCAATGCTATGCCCTGCATCTTCTGATAGAAATCGAGGGCAAACACGTCGGTCATGCCGCTTATGAAGTCCACCACGGCCATGACGCGCGTCTCGAGACTCTCGCTATGTATGTCATACTGGCTGCTGAACCTCTTGCACAGTTGCTGCGAATGATATTTGCCGGGGTTGACAGCCGCCTCCGTGAGCGTGTCGAGCAGTGTCTCCATAATCTTGTAGCCGCTCAGCTCAACGTCAAGCACGGGCTTGCTGTTGTAGATGCGCCTTACGCTCACCTCCACGCACCTGTCGTAGGCCTCACGCACAGTCGTAGAGACATGACTCATGAGACTGCCCCTGAAAACGCCGCCAAGTATCTCGCTCTCGTGGCTCACAAACACCCTCGCACACTCCCTCTCCAGCAGTCCTATGGCGCATGCCCTGAGATAGACCACGCGCTCGTTGTCGTCGCTGATGCCTTCGCTCTCCATGCGGCGCATCATGGAGGCACGGGTGTCGCCGTCAAAGAAACCGAGCAGCAGCTGCAGGGTCTCGTCATAGGAGAGTATGCGCAGCTTGTGAGCGTCCTCGATGTCCATAATCTCATAGCAGATGTCGTCGGCGGCCTCTACAAGATACACCAAAGGGTGGCGCGCGTAGGCAGGGGGTGCGCCTTCGGGCGACGTGCGCACGAGTCCGAGCCTCTCGGCTATGCGCTCAAAGTAGTGTCGCTCGCCTTGAAAGAAGCCAAACTTGCCGTGCGCGCCTGCACACTCACTGCTGTGGGGATATTTCACTATGGACGCAAGCGTGGCGTAGGTCATCACAAAACCGCCCTCGCGCCGCCCGTGAAAGCGGTGGGTGAGCAGACGAAAGGCGTTGGCGTTGCCCTCAAAGTGCAGAAGGTCCTGCCACAACCCCTCACTCAGCATCGGGCGCAGGACAGAGCCTCTGCCCTCGGCAAAGAATGACTGTATGGCTTTCTCACCCGAATGTCCGAATGGCGGATTGCCCATGTCGTGAGCAAGGCAAGCGGCACTCACTATCGTGCCAATCTCCTCAAACGGCGTGCCGCCAAGCTCCGGGTGACGCGCCACAAGCTCTCGTGCCACGTCACATGCCAGCGACATGCCCACGCTCGCCACCTCCAGCGAGTGGGTGAGGCGGTTGTGAACGAAGATACTGCCCGGAAGGGGAAAGACCTGTGTCTTGTTTTGCATGCGCCGAAACGGCGCGGAAAAAATCAGACGGTCATAGTCGCGCTTGAACTCCGTGCGCGCGTCACGGCGCATGTGTTCACGGTCTTCCTGACCGAGACGCACGTCGCTTATAAGTCGTTGCCATTGCATGATGGATGTGTGTTTTGTTTTTTTACGTCACGCACAAAATTAATAAATTAATGTCGTCTGCACGGCATGTTTCATATTATTTAATGACTTTTTAGCAGTTATCTCGTTTATAATGGGTACTTTTGCAGTTTGATACGGTCACATGCGCAGTGCCACGGCACACCCTTACGTGCTTCTGTCAGGCATGCACACGACTTGCGACACGCCGTCAAGGCCATCAAAGAAGTCTGCCCAAGCCCTGAGACACGCAACACCCGACACGCATGGCCGACAATCTTTAAGACACGCGCCCGCTTGCAAGAGAGGGACGCACAATTCATTCACGACAATCTTTCACACAATGGTCAAAATCAAAGTATGCAACCGTGGCTCACAGGCTCTTCCTGAGTATGCCACAAGCCAAAGCGCAGGCATGGACTTGCGCGCCGACATAACACAGCCCGTCGTCCTGCTGCCGCTCGAGCGCAAGCTCATACCCACAGGACTGCACATAGCACTGCCACAGGGCTATGAGGCGCAGGTGAGACCACGCAGCGGACTCGCCCTCAAGCACGGCATAACCGTGCTGAACGCGCCCGGCACCATCGACGCAGACTACCGCGGAGAGATAGGGGTGCTGCTCGTCAACCTCTCCAATGAGCCTTTCACCGTCAACGCCGGGGAAAGGATAGCGCAGATGGTCATCGCAAGACACGAACAGGCGGAGTGGCAGATCGCCGACAGCCTCGACACCACAGAGAGGGGCGAGGGCGGCTACGGCCACACGGGACTGCAATAGACCAACGACACACAAGCCACACATGCCTATGCACACTTCACGACTAATGTCAAGACTCACGGCGGCTATCATGGCGGTTGCCGCTCTCCTGCCGCTCATGGCAGCACGCACAAATGGCCACGCCCGCGCCGCCACGACGGCCATGCACGCCGCCTGCACGCCCTCTGCCGACACCACGGCCACGCCACAGCCGCACGAGAGCGACTCGCTGGCCTTTGAGGAGAGGCGCAGATATGACTATTTCTTCCTCGAGGCACTGGCACAGCGTGGCGCAGGACACGACAAGGAGGCAAGAGAGCTGCTCGAATATTGCCTCACACTGCGCCCCGATGCGGCAGAAGCCTGTTTTCTGCTGTCAAAGATAATCAGCGACAACGACCCTGCCGACAGCACGGCGTTTGCCTACATGCTCAAGGCGGCAACCCTGCAACCGTCAAACGACACCTATCAGGAACAGCTCGCCGACACCTATATAGCACAAGGACGCTACAAGGAGGCCGCCGACACCTATGAGCGGCTCTACGCACACCATAAGGATCGCACTTATGTGCTGGAGATTCTACTCAGACTATACTCTGAGCTCGGGAGATATGACGATCTGCTGGGCGTTGTCGAGCGTATAGAGCAGGCAGAGGGCAGCAGCAACAGCCTGTCGGTCATGAAATATCAGGTGTATGAGATGATCGGCGACAAAGAAAATGCCTATAACACCCTCCTGACGCTCGCCAACGAAAACCCTTATGACGCGGAATATAAGACAAGGCTCGGCAACTGGCTGCTCCTCAACGGCAGAAAGGAGGAGGCAAAGGCTTTTCTCACGGCGGCAGTGGCAGAAGACAGCGACAACGACTTCGCCCTGGAGTCGCTCTATGACTTCTATCGCTCCGAACAGGACTCGCTTATGACCGACAGCCTCACACAACTGATGCTCACAAGCGAAAGCGTGAGCGTGGAAACAAAGACAAGGCTGCTCAAAACGCTCATGCAACAGTATGAAGACAACCACGCAGACAGCACGCTCATGCTCTCCATCTTTGACAAGACCATAAGGGAGGAGCGCGACTATGCCACTATCGTCAACCTCAAATCCATATACATGATGGTCAAGGGTATGCCGCGCGACTCGGTGATAGCCAGTTTCAGACACTCTCTCGCCCTCTGCCCCGAGAATGACGCCGTGAGAATAGCCACACTTGAGATGATGACCGAAGACACAGGCTACTTGCCGCTCATGCAGAAGACATGTCTCGAGGGCATAGACCTCTCTCCGGAACAGCCCTACTACTACTTTGCGCTTGCAATAAGTCTCCACATGCAGGGCAAGACCGACGAGGCCATAGCCACGCTGCAGCAAGGCACGGCCAACGCCACGGCGGCCGGCAACGAAGAAATGCTCTCCAACATGTATGGGCTGCTCGGCGACCTGCTGTCACGCAACCGCGACAAGACGGCCGCCATCGAGGCCTATGAACAGGCTCTGTCGCTCAGTCCCGACAACGCCTCGGTGCTAAACAACTATGCCTATCTGCTCGCCGCCATCAACGTCAACATAGACAAGGCCACAGACATGAGCCGCCGCTCGCTCGACATGCAGCCCAACAACGTGAGTTTCCTTGACACTTATGCCTATCTGATGGTCCTCAATGGCAACTACACGGAGGCGAGGCTCTACATAGACAAGGCCCTGCAACAGCCCGGTGAAGCCGAAGCCGACATCTGCGAGCGCGCAGGCGACATCCACGCCCTCTGCGGCGACACCGCAAAGGCGAGAGAGTGCTGGCAAAAAGCCATAGAGGCAGGCGGCGACGCCAAGTCTCTCAACAAGAAAATCAAAAACGGCAAGATCAAGCCGCCAAAACCGGCACGCAAGTGACACTCTCAATGTCATTCGCACACGCCAGATGCCTTGCCTGACACATTATATATATTATATGTATAAAGACACGCACGACATGCAAAAGGCACTGCCGCTCTCAGACACGCCATGGCGGCAAGCCGGAGAGCAAGACGGGGACTTTTGACTATGCCACGACATCATTTCAGCATCACAACATCATCTTAACATTCAAAAAACATGACACACGACAAGACACACCATTCACATAGCCTCGCCCTGAGACTCATCATGAGCATCATGATGGCGACATTGCTCACGGCATGTGGCAGCAAGAAAGCCCTGTCTGACGGCAGCGGCGGCACCATCACGGCAGAGAGTGCGGACGCAAGAGCCAAGCGCGAATTTGTGAGGCAGACCGCCACACGCCACACCGCCACACGCAATATCGTGGCCAACGCTTCATTCACCCTCAAGGCAGGCTCCAAGAACCTCAGCTGCAACGGCACCCTGCGCATGAGACGCGACGAGGTGATAAGGCTGCAACTCCTGCTGCCAGTGTTGCGCACGGAGATAGCGAGGGTGGACTTCACGCCCGACTATGTGCTGCTCGTCGACCGATACCACAAGGAATACATGCAGGTGAGCTACGATGAGGTGAGCTTTCTCGCCGAAAACGGCATCACATTCTACAGTCTCCAGTCGCTGTTTTGGAACGAGCTGTTTCTCCCGGGCGAAAAGACCGCTGGCGAACAGCAACTCGGCCGCTTTGACTGCCACCTCGACCAGACACAAGATGCCGCTACGCTGTCATGCCAAAGCGGCAGGATTTCCTGCACATGGACTGTCGACAGACGCGCCATGCAGATAAAAAAAGCCAATGTAGACTACACACACGGCACGGGGGCAAGCTCCTCTCTGGCATGGCTCTACGACAATTTCGGCAAGCTCGCCGACGGCACGTTCCCACGCCATCAGCAGTTCTCAGTCAACGCCAACGTGTCGGCAAAGTCCACAAACGCCACCATCACCATAGACATGGACGAGCCAAAAACATCAGACAACTGGGACACGACGACCGACATATCAAAAAAATACCGCAAGATAGAGGCAAGCGACCTGCTGGGCAAGCTGCTTAACATGCAATAGTCACGCAGCCGCACGCCCATGCGGCACGCCACACGCCATGCCCCGACAGTTTTTTTCATGAAGATATGACACGCTCACTACACACACTACTATCGCTATTGCTCACCGTCGCCCTCTGCACGACCGCGACGGCTGCCACGACCCTGCAAACTCCCAAGAAAAAGCCCGCCGCCACAAGCACCACGCCCGCCAAGCCTGCCAAGAAAAAGGCTGCCAAGAAGAAGGCCGCGCCCAAGAAAGGCGGAGCCAAAGGCAAGAAAAAGGCCGCTGGCGGACAATACTCCACCGACGAGATACGCGGACTGGAGAGCAAACGCTCGTCCCTGCGCAAGGAGATAAAGAAAAATGAGGCCGCCCTAAAAGCCAACAAAGCCGACGTGAGCCGACGGCTCGGCGACCTCATGGCCATCAACGGCGAGATAGACCGCCACAAGCAAAACATACAGGGCATACAGCAGGACATAACACTCATAGATAACGACATCTCACTCATAAACGCGCAGCTCGCCACCCTGCAACAGCAGCTCGAGAAGCGCAAGCAGAACTATGTGCGCTCGCTGAGATACATCTCGAGAAAGCACTCCATGCAAGACAAACTGCTCTTTGTGTTCTCTGCCGACAACTTCGCGCAGATGTACCGACGGCTGCGCATGGTCAAGGAATATGCCTCCTGGCAAAAGGCACAGGGCGAGCTGCTCAAGAAAAAGCAGGCTCAGGTGCAGCAGAAGCAGGCACAACTGCAACAGGCAATAAGCACCAAACGCACCATGCTGCACAAGGGCGAGGCAGAGAAAAAAGCCCTCGAGGGCAAGCAGGCAAAGCAGCAGAGCATGGTGCAGCAGCTACAAAAGGAACAGAAGACCATACAGAACATGCTGCTACAACACCGACGCGACGAAGACCGCCTCAACGCCGAGATAGACCGCCTCATAGCCATCGAGGTGGAGAAAGCACGACAGCGCGCACTGGAGGAACAGCGCAAGAAAGCGGCCGCCGAGGCCGAGCGCAAGCGACGCGAGGCAGAGCTGGCACGCAAGAGGGCCGCCGCCGAGGCCGAGCGCAGGGAGAACGAGCGCAGACTCAAGGAGGCAAGAGACCGTGAGCAGAGAGCCAAGAACGCCGCAAGGGCGGCACTCGAGCAGCAGATGAAAGACGCCACGCGCGAGGCAGGACTCTACACGGCCGCCGCCGAGCAGAAAGCAAAGGAGGCTGAGGCCGAGAGAGAGGCTCTCGAGCGCAAGATAAAGGCCGACGAGAGACGCTCAGAGCGAGAACTGGCGGCTGCCAAGAGGGCTGCTGACGAAAGCCGCAGCATGTCGTCGGTCGACAGAATGGTGTCGGGAGGCTTCGAGGCCAACCGCGGACGGCTGCCGATGCCTGTCACAGGCTCATGCAAGATAGTGAGCCACTACGGACGCAACGCCGTGGAAGGATTGCGCGGCGTGACAGTCGAAAACCGCGGCATAGACATCAAGGGACAGCCGGGATGCCAGGCCAGGGCCATCTATGACGGAGAGGTGAGCGCAGTATACAACTACGGAGGGGCTTATGTGGTGATGATAAGGCACGGCGCATACATCTCCGTTTACTGCAACCTGCGCGGCGTGAGCGTCAGCTCAGGGCAGAAAGTGTCCACAAGGCAGGCCGTAGGCACGGTGGCGGCCAACGGCATACTGCAGTTCCAGCTGCGCAAGATGCAACAAAGGCTCAACCCCGAACACTGGCTCGCCAGATAAGGCGGCGCGGGGAGTGACACAAAGGCAACACAACACACGATGGCACAGCGGCGACACGCCGTCAAAGTGCCGCTTTCGCCCGGGCAAAGAGGCACTTTGCTGTATGCAAAGAGGCACTCCGCGGCACTGAAGAGCCTCTTTGCGCCAGCCACGGTCTCACCACGCCGCCGACACACCGCCGCTCGCAAGCAACGCAAGAGCCTGCTGTCAGCCACGGCGCGCCCTGCCACGGCGGCCAAAGACACGGCGGCGGCGTTTTTTTTGACCGCGGCAACCAAAATGGCATTTAAAAATTTGCCTGCGTGCAGAATTATTAGTAACTTTGCGGCGTTCAGTGGAATGAGGGGCTCCCGAGAGAGTCCCTCATTTTTATTTAATGACTTATATATGATAGACAAAAACACCGTAAAGAGTATCGTAGAAGAATGGCTTGATGGCAAGGACTATTTTCTTGTGGACATAGAGACAAGCCCCGATGACAGAATCGTAGTCGAGATAGACCACGCCGACGGCGTATGGATAGAGGACTGTGTGGAGCTGAGCCGCTTCATAGAGAGCCGACTCAGCCGCGACGAGCAGGACTATGAGCTTGAGGTGGGCTCGGCAGGACTGGGACAGCCTTTCAAGGTGCCGCAGCAATACCTCTGCTGCGTGGGCAAGGAGGTGGAGGTGCTTGATGCCGACGGCAAGAAGGTCAAAGGCACGCTCAAGAGCGTTGATGGCAACGACTTTGTGGTGAC
>CAMGFM010000022.1 GCA_946055365.1 uncultured Prevotella sp.
CTCAGTTTGCACTGTCTTTGCATAAGACAGGCTGCACCTCGGCAATCGAAACAAGCTTCATTGCTCTCGGTTTGCACTGTCTTTGCATAAGACAGGCTTTTGCCAGTGTCTGGGCGTGCGGCAAACCGCCCTGCCGCCATGTGTCATGCGTTCATGCCGTCGCACGGCATACATACGGCGACAGCCATGAGCGTCCTGACGCGCGTGCCGCCCATGAATGTCCTGACCTTACCGGTGTCTACAAGTATGTAGCAGGCAGGGAGAATACGGCAAAAAACATCTGAACCTGAATCAAACAACTATTATAGTGCCTTTTTATGACGAGATCCCTTTGCTCTCTTCCTTTTTTCTCCCGACATCTGCGGCCGTGTCTCACTATGCTGCTTGTGTCGCTGTGCATGTGTGTCAACGCCAAGGTCGTGATATGGAGCGAGGACTGGACCGGAGCCACCTCTGGACAGCTGGTGGGCGACTACAAGGACATGTATTCGGGCAGTCCCAAAGACAACGTGAAGATATATTCCTCGGTATTGGCTGGAGGCAAATCGCCTGAGCTCATATTAAATCTTAATTCCACGTGGACCGTAAAAATAACAGACCTCAAGGGAGTGAGCGGACAATTTCACCTTACATTCAAGACCAACGCCTACACATTAAACTCACTGACGGCAAACGGTCAGGAGGTGGTCGGCAACCACACAACTAAGGAAAAGCAAAAGACATGCACGTTTACCGTGGAAAAAGGCACAACGGAACTGACGCTCGTCTTCTCCACTTTATATGACAATATAAGGATTGACGACATAGAACTCTATGTAGACCAGACACCGACAGCCATATCCTTTGGCGAAGACTATGACGGCAAGACCTTTTACTTCACCGAGGGCGTGAGCGAGTCATTCGTAAAGCCACAGCACAAGGTCTCTCCCGAAGGTGTGGACGGCAGTGTCACCTACGCCAGCAGCAATACCGATGTCGTGGAGGTTGACGCCGCGGACGGCACCCTCTCCTTTAAGGGCTACGGACAGTCAGACATAACGGCAACGTTCACTCCTGGCGACAACACCTATGCCACGTCATCAGCCAAATACACCGTGGTCAACCGCGAGCGTGACAAAAACAAGCCAGTCATAGCCTTTGAGGACGGCACGCCCGACGGAAGCGTCTTTCAGGTGAGGGCCGACGAGATTTTCACGGGCAAGCGCGCCGTGTGTGATGACGCAAACGCAACGGGACGCATCGTCTATGGCAGCAGCAACGAGAGCGTGGTGAGGGTGGATGATGACGGACAGCTCGAATTTGTGGCATACGGCACAGCCGAGGTGTCCGCCTTTTTCCAGGGCACAGGCGAATACACAAATTCAGAAGCCATCACCTATAAGATAGTCTACGTGGAAAGCCACATTTTCCATGAGTCCTTTGACAAGTGCAGCGGCCCTGAGGGCAACGACGGAGCGTGGGTCAGCATAGGCGGCGGGCCCACCCAGCTCCTTGAAAAGGACACCGACAACAGCGGATGGATCAATGAGTATGCCTATGCAGCATGCAAGTGCGTGAAACTGGGACTGAGCACAAAGAAAGGCTTTGTCACCTCGCCACAGATAGACCTTCAGGCTGGCGACAAGGGCATATTAAGGTTCAAGGCCGGCGCATACAACATAAGTGGAGAGACAAACAAGATGACCGTAAGCACAGATAAAGGCACGCTCACGTATGACGGCACATCAGGCAAGAGCATCGAGCTGGAGCTGAAGCGCGGAGAATGGACAGAATATGTCATGAAAATCGAAGGCTCGAGACTGTTCAAGCTCACCTTTTCGGCAAAGCAGGACAAGGCAAACCGCCTCTATCTTGACGAGGTCACGGTGGATTTGGCACAGCCGTGCATGAGGTTCATGCAGGATTTTGTGGACGTGAAAAAAGGAGAGGCGGCACCAGCCATGCCCCAACTGAGGCTGTATGACGGAGAGGGCTGTGACCTGACGATAGGGACAGGCGAAGCGTCAGGCACTACGGTGACCTATTCGTCAGACAACAGCGGTGTGGCGACGGTGGAAGACGGCGTCCTGCACATACATTCCATAGGAACGGCCGTCATCAATGCCGTCTGCCATGACAGCGAGCGCAAGGAATATGACGGTCTGAGCGCGTCTTTCAGGCTGAACAGCCTCTATAATCCAGACTACCAATACACTATCGACGAGTTTGTGGCAGAATACAACGCGGGCAAAGTGCCTGCGGCAGGTGCTGTAACCCTCTCGCTTGAAAACGCCGAGGTATTGCACGCGCATGAATATGTCGAAAACGAGGTGTCCGTGGCAGACGTTTATCTGCGACAGAACGGCCGCGCAATGCGCATAGCCAAGGTGCCTGTCACGGAATCCATACCCGAGGGTGACAACCTGCTCGTCAGCGGAGTGGTAAGCGGCACTATTGCGATGGCAGACGGCTCATACGGCATAAACTATGGCGGCTCATCGGCTCTCAGCTACACTCACGCCGACACGAAGATAGTGCCTGCACTCATCGACGAGACGGCAGACATCAACGCCTATTGCTATAACCTTGTGAGCCTAAAGGGCATGAAAGTGAGCGCAGAGTCAGGCGTGACAACGCTCACCGACGGCACACACAGCCTCACGCTGTCATCCGTCCTCTGCGGTGAGGGCGTTGCAGACTTTCATGACGGCGAGACGGTGGACCTTGACGCAATACTCCTGCCCTCGGAAAGTTCCATGCAGATATGTCCGCTATCATCGGCAGGCGTGGTGTATTGCTATGACGAAGGCAACGCCAACTGTCTTGTCAGCAGGGAGGGCGTGACGGTAAGGATAAGCCGCACGCTGGCGGCAGACAACTGGAACTCGTTTTGCGTGCCGTTTGACCTGACATACCAGCAGGCCTGCGAGGCGTTTGGCGATAACGTGCAGATACAGACGCTTGACACTGACAACACCACAAGGGAGCAGCTCGTGTTCAAGAGCGACGATAAGATAAGGGCTGGAATGCCATATATCATAAGACCCACTGTCACGGGCAGCGGCACATATACGTTCAGCGGGGTCACGGTGAGCGACTCCGACCCCACTACCGTTGGCTCCGTGTGCAGGATGGCGGGCATATACTGTCCCACGGAGGTGTCTGACGTGCTTGCGGAAAACCCCTCTGCCTATGTGGCGTTCATTGCCAAGGGCGACAGGCTGGTCATCTCACAGCCGGGAACGATGAAAGGCTTCCGCGCATACTTTCTGATACCGCAGGATGTCAGCCCCATGGTCAGCATAGGCGAGCTGACTGGCGTGAACGCGGCGCATCGTGACGGCGAGACGCAAGACGGCCTCATCTACGACCTCTCAGGACGCTGTGTAGGCCGTGACCTGCAATCGCTGGGCCGTGGTGTCTACGTGTATAAGGGCAGGAAAATAATGACAGGAACGAGAAAATAATTTTATAACCCACAAAAAACATATATAAGACAATGGCAAAAGAACGGTTTGTGCCGCCTATGATAGACGTAGTGGAGATGGATTCGGAAAACATAATGGCATCCTCTGGCAACAGAGGCATGATAGATGACGGCAAAGTGGACATCACCAACCCCGACGGTCTCGACACGGGAGACCCCGGAGAGATGATGGCTCCTCCAAAGGACTATTTTAACGCATGGGACTGAAGCCCGCACTCTTCCCGATAAGTAATCATGTCGGCGGATAGCGGCGGCATCTGCACATAAGTGCCGCTTTTCACGACGAGAAGTGCCGCTTTTGCTTTATTAAAGAGGCACTCTGCCGTAGTGAAATGCCACTTTTCTCAATCATTGAATCAGGAATCAGGAAAGAAGAATTAAGAAAGCCGAATGGTCAATTCCTAATTCCTCATTCCTAATTCATTAATTGTCATAATTCAATGAATGTTTTACCCTTACGGCATAAAACACTTACATAACGCAACTGTCATATAGAAAAATTCCGTAACTTTGTTCTCCGTGAATACAGCGATTATTGTCTGCGCTATATTGGGCAAAGACAGGCTGCATCCGGGCTATTGGAGCATGCTTAACCCGATGATTGGCTTGCGCTGTCTCCGTCGCCCATAACCATAAAGCCACAATAGTCCTCACCTGTTACCTGCCTTTCAAGCATCTGTATTGCGTCACACTCACGTTAAGAACAAAAAATAATTGCATGTTATATATATGGAAGAACAACCAAAATACGACAAGAATTTTGCTCCCATGCCGATAGCCAAGCTGCTTGACGGCAAGCATAAGTTTGTGATACCGTCTTTTCAACGAGGCTATCGTTGGGAAGAGAAGCAGGTTGTTGACTTGCTGGAGGACATCTGGCAGTTTGCCAATGACGACACGCAGAGCAACGACAAGTATTTCTTGCAACCGATAGTTGTCAAGGCCACGAGACACAACGGGGAGGACGCATGGGAAGTGCTTGACGGCCAGCAACGCCTCACAACGATGCTGCTTATCCTTAAGGAGCTGCTGCGCGGCTGCATGACTCCCAAAGACACGGCCAAATACTCCTCATTGTTATATGACATCACTTACGCCAATCGTCCCCAACTGGATTTTGACGCGCCTAATGCGGCAGACAACATCGACAGCTACTATCTCAGTGCGGCCTATGACGTGATAAAGAAATGGTGTGAAGACCATGAAGACTTCACCGACATCACACGTTGCCTGTTCTATCAGTCAGCCAAGCGTCAGGTATATATAATATGGTATGCCGTCGACGAGGGCAATGGCGACCTTCAGAGCATCAACATCTTCAACAGGCTCAACAAAGGCAAGATCTCCCTCACGAGTTCCGAGCTAATCAAGGCACTCTTTATCATGGACCATGAGCTTGGCTCCAAGGACAGGGGGCTTGCGGCAGAGCGGTTGTCGATGGAATGGAACGAGATGGAGCGCAAGTTTCAGAACGACAACTTCTGGTATTTTATCAGCGATGACAGAGCTGGCGCGCAAACTCGCATAGACACGCTCTTTGACTTCGTTACCCAAAGGCCAGAAGCCTCAGACAGCGACTACTCCTACCGTGAGTTTCAGAAACTCTATGACTTCTGCCGTGAGCAGGAGCGAGGCATCGACAGCGAGAAAAGGACGGGAGAATGGGCAAGCGACATCAACAACATGCAAGACGCATGGAAGCAGGTAAGAAACACCTACGACCGTCTTGTGGCATGGCACGAAGACAATCTCTTCTATCATTATGTCGGCTACCTCGTTGCCTTAGGCTTCACGCCATTGCAGATATACAACCACCTGGAGCAGGAGAAGCATGCCGTCAAAGACCATGAGTGGACTGTCGAAGACACCAAGCAGTCACTCCGCCGCATGATGATGCTCAGGTTCAAGGACGGCCCAAGATACCTTTCAAAGGAAGATATAGACAATTTTGAGTATGGTTCTGACTATGTCTCCCGTATTCTGCTGTTGTTCAACATAGAGAGTTGCCGCAAAGGACACAACACACGATTTGCCTTTGACAACTACAAGAAAGAGCAGTGGGACGTGGAGCATGTCGACTCGCAAAACGACGCCACCCTGCAGGAGTATGACGACCGTATGCGCTGGCTCAGGCAAGTCAGGTTCATCCTTGAGATGGAGGGAACGACACGTTCCTTGGAGCTGGCCGAGACATGCGGCCGCCACATCAGCGTCTTTGAGAGAAACGGCAAGGTGAACGTAGATACCTATCGTGACTTTTACATCACCATCAACAAATACTACTCTCGCGAAGGCGGCGAGAGGGAAGAAGACGTTGACCTTAAAAACAAGCGCAAGGACTACCTTAGCAACCTGACCCTGCTCGACAGCTCCACAAACAGAGCCTACAAGGACGCGCCATTTGCCTACAAGCGTTACTATCTCATCGAAAAGGACAAAGAAGGCAAGTGCTTCATACCCCTATGCACACGCAACCTGTTCCTCAAATATTTCAGCGACAGCAACAGCAACGCCTCCTATCTCGACAACATGCGCTGGAACAGTGCCGACAGGGCAGACTACATGAAAGCCATACACAAGGCGGTGGACCCGATATTTGACTCCATCTCAGACGAGCCACATTAATTCCCTTGCTGACATCAATCACCAACCATAAAATCATATACGGTGGGGACTGTGAAATTGAGTAATGCCTCTTATATAATGATGCGTGAATAACTGACAGAACCCACCTGAAAAATTCGAAGACTACCGCAATGAGTGACAACTTGAGAAAATATAGCTTTAGCGACCTCCTCAGCCAAGGTAAGGTGCGCATACCAAAGATACAGCGTGACTATGCGCAGGGCAGAACCAGCCAAAAGGTCAACGAGATAAGAAAGACTTTCGTACACTCCTTGCTGCTCGTGACAAAGGGAAAACGCCCTGCCGCAGAGCTCGACTTTGTCTATGGCAGCAACAAGGACAACGCTTTTGAGCCGCTCGACGGCCAGCAGAGGCTCACCACCCTCTTCCTGCTACACTGGATGATGGGCTTTGACCGCCTGTGCGCCGCCGACGGGACCCACTCGCTGTTCACCTACGAGACACGCAACACCTCTCAGGAGTTCTGCGATGAACTCGTGCAGCACAAGGCCATGCAGTTTGTCCGCGAGGCAAAGGAAAAGACAAGACTCCTCGGCAAGACTTTCACACCCTCCAAGGTTATCCGTGGCAGAGACTGGTTTAAATGGGAATGGAGAAGCGACCCCACCATCCTCTCCATGCTCGTGATGATAGACACCATATACGAAGAGATGGGCGAGGACTGGAGCATTGACTTGTCGGAGTGTCGCGACCGTCTCGACAAAATAACCTTCAATCTGCTCAATCTTGGCCACTTCGGGCTGTCCGACGAGCTGTTTATCAAGATGAATGCCCGAGGCAAGCAGCTCTCCGAGTTTGAAAAGCTAAAGTCAACTCTCGAGGAAGAGCTGCAAATACAGCAAACCGAGACCGACGAAAGCGGACTGCCGCTTGCGACAAGCGAGCATGAGCATACATGGCGCAGACTCATAGATGGTGTCTGGATAGACTTCTTCTGGCACAAGTACGCACGCAGCGTCATCATGGACACGCAGCTATCAACGAGCGACGACCGTCAGGCCTTGCGTCTTGCCGCCGCAAAGAAAGCAGAGACGCAGTTCAAGAAACTGCTGCTAAGGCTCATTGCCATTCAACTGTTTGAAAACGAGGCCTCAACAGAAAGCATACAGACGGCAGCCTATCAGATAGACGAAAACAACATCGACAACCTCATCAGCGCGTATCAAGACAGCCTCACCGACCTGCGCAGCGACGACAGCCACACTACCGTCCCAGCCACGCAGGCCACCATCTGCTTCCCACGATTGATAAGCGATCTCAACAATATCATATATGTAAGAGACGGCATATACGGCGATCTGTCTGCCCTGTTGCCACATACGACCCACATTGAAGACAACGGGCAGTCCCTTTTTGACTCGTTTCTTGATGTGTACGTCGCCAATGACGTTGAGCTGATATTCTATTCCATGCTGCTCTTCCTGCGTTCCTATCCCCCGGAAAAGGGACAAGACGGCTTCTTGCATTACGACGGGCAGAGGCACGGCCGTTGGCTCACAAACCTGCATTACTGGCTGCGTGCCATGCGCAACATTCTCCTTAACGACAACAACAACCAACGCATCGACAAGCTGCGCTTTGCGCTGGAGGCCACGCGCAGCCTGAATGTAATTGTCGGTGACTTGAAAAAGCATGTCAACGACAAGGGCCTGAGCATGACCGACGACGACACCGTGGTGCTGAGCTTTTTTGCATCAATAGACAAGACCTACACCCGTCTGGACAACCAATCGCTCCGCGAAGAGATCGAAAAGGCGGCACTACGTCTGTCGGCATCCGCATGGAACGGCCTTCTTGACAAGGCAGAGAGCCATCACTATCTCTGGGGACAGATAAGATGCCTGCTCAACTGGTCAGATAAAGACGCAGACAGCTTTGAGGACTACGCCAGGCGGCTTATGGACATCCTCGACATCATAGACACAGACGAGAAGAAATACTATTGCGCCGTAATTGCCTTTGCCCCATACTGCTGGAGCGACACCAACAGGCTCTTTCAATGCAACAGAGACCGCTACAATAGCTTCAAGCGTTGCCTGCGCGAACACACACGCGAGGGGCAGGCGTATGGACAGACGCTAAAGTCGCTCATCGACCACTGGAGAAGCACTTGCGCATCCTTGTCTGCATCAGAATTTCTTGACAGGCTGACATCCCGAGGCAAAGAGACGGCAGAGCCTTGGGTCAGAGTGATACTCAAGACACCCGACATCATCAACGAAGCATGGAACAAGCGTCTCTTTTCAGTCGACGGACATGTCATCCTTGCCCAGCGCAGGACTCTGGACAGCCATTGCTTTGACCCTCTGTTCCTGTATTTCAATCGTTGTTGCCAGCAACAACGACTTGACGAGAGCATGTACAAGATGCACGACTCAAAAGGCGAATATGCCCACGCCTTTGAACTGTATGCCCACGATGCCAAATATCTCGTGAGATGGGCGGATGCAGGCTATTCTGTCACAATCAACGGTCAAGAGCCACGAATATATAATGCGGACGAGACACTGGAAATTGTCGAAACAATCATCAACGACAACTGACGCAAGGCACGCATGGGCATCCCACCATCCGCATGTCTGTCTTTTGTAATAAAACACAGCCACACATCACGGCAAACAGGCGTGCCACGACCGCCAATGCCTCACGTCCGCTCTCGCCACAATGGGGCGGATAACGCAAAAGCGGCTTGCGTGTCTTTAGGTAACAGCCCTGCGCCTACAGTGCGACCTCTCACAATCACAAAGTGCCGTCTTGCGTCTGCAAGACGGCACTTCACGATAAAAAAGTGGCATTTTATGATTGTGAAAGTGGCACTTTTTTCCTATGAAAATGGCACTTTGTCTTTGCCAAGACGGCACGCCTGAGATAGGCGTGAGCGCAGGGCTATCCTTGTCTGTGCCTATGGCCTTTCTTTTTTCGTGGCACACGCTCTGAAGTCCGTGCCATGACGGCATGTAAACGACGTGCGCCGCAAGCGCAAAGGTGTCATCCACACGTTGCCCGTGTCTACATGCCTTTGCGCTTGCGGCGCGAGAGTCTTAGCCCGATGACCTTGCGCTGTGCGGCAGGAGGTCAGTTGGCAAGCTCGGAGAGGAACTGTATTCTCACGAGCCTTATCTCATATTCCTCATAGTCGGCTCCCAGCTCGTCCATGGCCACCTTGAGGCTGTCGGTGTCGCTCTCTCGGAAATAGTCGTAGATGTCGTCGATCTGGTCGTCGTCGAGTATTTCCTCAAGATAGTACCTTATGTTGAGACGGGTGCCGCTGTAGACGATGTTGTCAAGCACGTCGAGCAAGTTCTCAAAGTCCATGTTGAGTGCCGAGGCGATGTCGTCGAGCGACATGCGGCGGTCGATGTTCTGTATGATCTTGACCTTGTGCATAGAGTCCTTGGCCACGGTGCGCATGAACATGTCCTCGGGGCGCACGATGTCGTTTTCCTCGCAATACTTGCTGATGAGTATGCAAAACTCCTTGCCATATCTGTTGGCCTTGCCCTCGCCCACTCCCTGTATCTTGTCGTATAGTTCCTTGACGGTGACGGGATAATAGGTGGCCATCTGCTCGAGCGAGATGTCCTGAAAGATGACATAGGAAGGGAGGTTGAGCCTTTCGGCGGTTTTCTTGCGCAGGTCGTGGAGCATACGGTAGAGCGTAGGGTCAAGCACGCCCGTACCCTCGGCGGCGAGGTCGCCCGGCTCGTCCCTGAAGTCGGTGTCCTCAACATAGTAAAACTCCACTGGCTTCTTGATATACCTGCGTCCTGCCGCCGTGAGCTTCAGCACGCCATAGTTCTCCACGTCCTTTGACACATATCCCGCTATCATGCCCTGCCGTATGACGGGGTTCCATGTCTTGAGAGGCATGTCCTCGCCCTCGCCAAAGGCCTCGTGGGCATCGTGGTGATGGGAGACGATTTCGTCGGTGGCCCTGCCCCTGATGAAGTCCACCACATAGTCTTGCCTGAAATTGCCCTTGAGAGCCTCTATGGCGCGCAGCACTATGAGGAGCTGCCGCTGTCCGTCAATCTTTTGTTTGGGTTGCAGGCAGTTGTCGCAGTTGCCACAGTTGTCCTTGCAATAGTTTTCGCCGAAATAATGCAGCAATATCTTGCGCCGGCACACCGACGACTCGGCATAGGCGGCTGTCTCTATGAGCAGCTGCCTGCCTATCTCTTGCTCCACGACGGGCTTTCCCTCCATGAACTTCTCGAGTTTCTGGAGGTCTTTGTGGGCATAGAACGCCACGCAACGTCCCTCGCCGCCGTCGCGTCCCGCGCGTCCCGTCTCCTGATAGTAGCCCTCGAGACTCTTGGGTATGTCATAGTGTATGACAAAGCGCACGTCGGGCTTGTCGATGCCCATGCCAAAGGCTATGGTGGCTACAATGATGTCTATGCGCTCCATGAGAAAGTCGTCCTGAGTCTGCGACCGCGTGGCGGAATCGAGTCCTGCGTGATAAGGCGCGGCCTTGATGTCGTTGGCCTTTAGCACCGCTGCAAGCTCCTCCACCTTTTTGCGCGATATGCAATAGATGATGCCGCTCTTGCCGTGGTGCTGCTTGATGAGCTTTATTATCTGCTTGTCGATGTCCTTGGTCTTGGGCCTCACCTCATAGTAGAGGTTGGGGCGGTTGAAAGAGGAGCGAAACTCTGTGGCATCCATTATGCCGAGACTCTTCTTTATGTCCATGCGCACCTTGTCGGTGGCTGTGGCCGTGAGGGCGATGACGGGGGCGTTGCCTATCTTGGCTATGGTGGGGCGTATGTTGCGGTATTCGGGACGGAAGTCGTGTCCCCACTCTGAGATGCAGTGGGCCTCGTCGACGGCATAGAACGAGATCTTGAACGAGCGGAAGAACTCGAGGTTGTCTTCCTTGTTCAACGACTCCGGGGCAACGTACAGGAGCTTGGTCACGCCCCTCTGCACGTCGCTGCACACCTGCTGTATCGCCGCCTTGTTGAGCGACGAGTTGAGGTAATGTGCCACGCCCGGCACCTCGCTAAGCCCGTTGATGACATCCACCTGATTTTTCATGAGTGCTATCAGCGGAGACACCACTATGGCGGTGCCTTCCATTATCAACGAGGGCAACTGGTAGCACAGGCTCTTGCCTCCTCCCGTGGGCATAAGCACAAACGTGTCCTTGCCTTCAAGAAGATTGCGTATGATGGACTCCTGCTCTCCCTTGAAGGAGTCGAAGCCGAAATGGTGCTTCAGTCTTTCGTTGAGGTTAATGTTGCAGACCATAGTGATTTTTTGTCAATTAT
>CAMGFM010000023.1 GCA_946055365.1 uncultured Prevotella sp.
TACATTATTATAATATATACGATACATCATAATATATACATGCCTTTCGGGTGAGGCTGTCATCGTCATGCCTTTTTATTAAAAACGGCGTGGGGCGTGTTATATTGCATTACTTTCATAATAAAAATGCCATGCCCGTGTTGTCTGGTCGCTCACGTGGCTTTACTCCTGCCGCCGCACGGTTATGTCATGGGTTTCTCTGCAAACATGCCTGCGCCGCTGCAGAGTGCTTATACGTCTCCTTTGCGGACAGCCCTACGCCCCCATGCCTATCCAAAGCCTGCCTATATCCGCTGCTTGAGCCATTGTGCAAAGGAGACATAATCGTCGAGGAGCGGCGCAGGGAACCCTATGAGCTTTCTGAGACGCTGGCGCAGGAGCATGACGCGCACCTTGCGCAACTCGTTGAGATATGTGCGTGAGGGCGGAGTGCCGTGTTTCTCGTTCACATAGACTATTGACTCCACCACTCTCTGCTCTGCCTTGAGGCTGAAGGCGCGCTGCTCGGTGAGGTGTATGTAGGCGAGGCGCGGCAGATAGACGAGACGCATGCCCAGACGGCGCATACGGCGGCTGATGTCGTCTTCCTCGGCATACATGAAAAGCCGCTCGTCGAAGAGCGAGGCGCGTTCAAAGGCATCCTTGCGTATGAAGAAACATGCCCCGGAGAGGTGCATACACGACGGCAGGAAGAGCGAGAGGCGGTTGCAGAGGGCGGTGAGGAAGACGGAGAGATAGCCGTTCATGGCGTTGGTGCAGCAAAAGGAGTTGGTGCTGCGGCGCGTGGCTGACAGCATCTGCGTCATGCCGACTATGCCTGCTGACGAGTCGGAGGCGAAGACACGCAATGCCTCATCCATGACGGGCATACAGAGACGCACGTCGGGGTTCATGATCATGACAACGGGTGCCGTGGCGGCGGCAATGCCCACGTTGTTGCCCTGGCCATAGCCGCCATTGCGGCTGTTGCGCACTATGCGCACACGGTTGCCGTAGAGACGGGCGACACGTGGGTAGACCTCGGGACCATCGGGGCTGTCGTTGTCGACGACTATGACCTCAAGCCGCTCCAAGGGTATGTCGGCGTGGGAAAACAGCGAGTCGAGACACGGAAAAAGATGACCGCCCGAGCGGTAGGCCACTATTATCACGGAGAGCATGGCTTGCGTGCAGCCCCCACGTGTGGCATCCTGACCGTGTAAAGGGGTGTCGGGAACACGGGGTGTGGTGTCAGTAACACAGGGGGCAGTGTCAGCAACACAAGGGGTGTCTTGAGCGCGTGTGGTTTCAGAAAAATGTTTCATCGGAGCGTGCTTGGGTTTAAACGTCTTGTGACTCTGAATGTGCGGCGAGGGCAGCGAGACGGCGCAGCTTGAGCCTTGCTTGCAGGCTTCTGCGCAAGAGGTAGGGGGCAACGCCCAACTGGCGCGCGAGCCTGGGCGGCAACAGCCTGCCGAGGAGCCTCGTGAGCCTTATGACGCGTGCGAGTCTTCTGCCGAGGGCAGGCACCCTGCTCATGACAGAGGCAGCGAGCGACTCGGCAAGCGGCAGATTGATGCCTCCGCCCGACATGTTTGCGTTGTAGACACACAGCGTGCCGTCGAAGAGATGGCTGTCGTAGCGGCTGCCCCACGTGGCGCGCACGGTGTCATACATCTTGCCGTTGGCATAGACGAGACTCTGAATATGCTCATTGCCGCTTATCTTCTTTGACACCGACCCTTGACTGGCCACACGGTAGCCATAGTCGGGACGGGCTGCCACATAGTCATAGCGGAGGCCTGCCGCAAGAGCGGAGATATTGAAGTCGGCATCCTGAAGCGACCTCAGACTCTCGTCCCACGTGAGCGAATGGCGGCGCAGAGAGGCTGTGCGGTAGATGTTGTTCCACACCACGAAGGGCAAGCGGCGAGAGGCAAACTGCGCGATGTCGTCGGCATAGATGTGACGGCCATAGGCGTAGGCGTGAGGCCCTCGGTGCATCTCCTTGCCGTCATATACGGCAGAGGGAAAGACGAGAAAGTCAACGTCAGTGCGCCGCTGCATGGCCCTCACGCGCTGTTCGAGACAGTAGGGGGCGACGATGTCGTCAGAGTCGAAGAACATTATATACTCTCCCGTTGCCATGGACAGCCCGATATTGCGGCATGTCTGCGCGCCCTTAGGCTGTCGGCTGCGGCCGCACACCACGATGCGGCTGTCCTTGCGTGCGTATTCGTGCAGCATGTCGAGCGTGGGGCTGTCGCTGCCGTCGTCAACGGCTATTAGCCGCCACGCCTCAAAGGTGTTTGCCCTTATGCTTTCGATCATCTCGCGCGTGTCTTCGGGATGGTTGAAGACGGGCATGACGATGGTGAGTGTGGTGTCGTGTGTGTTCATGATGAATGTATTTTTTGGGGGTGTTTACTCTTTTTCGTTACAAGTGACGCTTTACATGTGCAAAAGTGACGCTTTACTTACGAATAGTGCCACTTTGCATACACAAAAGTGCCACTTTTACATACGCGCAAAAACGCCTTTTTCTATGCGCTGAAACGCCATGCCATTAGCATAGCGTCAACCCATGCTCAGGCATGCCGCCCGAAGCGCACGCCAACCCTTGCGGCAGCGGCGCGGACAGCCCCGTTGAGAGCGGCGCGCTCATTGGAGTCAAGGCCCAGGAAGTAGATCAGCGGCAGGTAATAGGCATAAGCCAATGACACATAGGCAATGTCGCTGGAGAGTCTGCACCACAGGGCGTAGGGCAAGAACAGCGTCAGCACGAGCAATATGGGCAGATAGGAGCGGCGTGCGAGGGTCAGCACGTCAAAACCCGTGACGTGCCTTATGATGAAAGGACGCACCACAAACACTATGAGCGAGAAGACGATGTAGACATGGAAGAGTGTCTGTGCCGGCATACCGCTTCGCAGTGCGAGCCAGCCCACCGCCACAGATGTCACGAGGAGGGTGCTGATGATGAGCTGATAGGTTTTTATGCGCCCGGTGGCAAACACATAGTCGTTGACCCCGGCGTTGGCGGTGAAGATGAGGGTGTCGATGATGATGAGACGCATGAACGTCACGGCATCGGGCGGTGTCTGGTCGAGCCACAGCCCCAGAAGGGTCTCGGGAATGAGCAGAAAAGGTATCGACACAAAGAACATGGTGAGGCAGGTGGCCTTTGACGCAAAGCACACGAGGGTCATGCAACGTCTCATGTCGCCGCTTGCATAGCTCTTGACAATCTGCGGAGTGATGGGTTTCTGCACGTTGTTGGCAAAAGTCTGCAACAGCAGGCTCACGGAGCTGGCCACAGCAAGACCAGCGTTGACAATGGTGTTGAAGAACATGTTTATTATCAACGCCCCACCCTGCGCCTTGCCTATGGTGGCTACCGCTCCTATGCCTATGCCTATGGAAAAGTTGAACACCTCAATATAGCGTCTCTTGCCGCAAACAAGCATAAGCCTGACGGTCTCAGGAAACTTGAGACGGCAGTAGACCATATATACAAACGTGGGAAAGGCTGTCATGAACGCCATGACATAGGTATAGACGAGCAGCTTGTGGTCGAAATGGGTGATAAGCAGCCAGCTGAAGAGCAGTTTGAAGAGACTCATCAGCACGTCTGTGCCACAAAACACAAAAAACCGCTCTCTCGCTATGAGCAAACCGTTATAAGGCACTCCCAGAAAGGACACGGCAGAGGAGAGAACGGCTATGTCATAGACACGAGTCACCACATCCATCGAGCCAGCATAGTTGACATGGCCGTCTATGTAGGTGTGTCCCAGCGGCAGGGCGAGCGTCACCGTGGCCACGGCTATCATCGCATGCACGGCAAGGTTGACATTGAACTGCCTGCGCGCCTCCTCCCGGTCGCCGCGTCCCTCGGCAATGGCCATGAAGCGGTTGGAGGTGGTCACCATGATGGTGTTGGCGATGCCTGCAAACACTATTATGCTGGCTATGACGGAATATAGTCCATAGTCGGCCATGCCCAGGGCCTGAAGACTGAAGCGTGTGTACAACAGTCCGCTCACCGACACTATGGCAAGACGCGCATAGAGCGTCAGCGAATTGATGATTATTGACCTGTCGGTATTTTCCTGCATGAGATATATGGATAATAGTAGAGCAAAGAGATGGCATAGAACATCACGGGAAAGGGGTAGGCCTCCATGAGTGCCATGAACATGAGCGTCACGACGCAGAACAGGGTCGTTTGGGCGAGCCTCTCGTCACGGAAAGGGTGTATAGCCTTATATGCCATAAGGCATATCATTACATAGAGTGCCATCAGCACGATGCCACCAGTGACAAGCACGTAGAGAACGAAGTTGTGTGGACCTGTAGCCCATGATGTCATGTAGGACTTGAACCAATCGCCGTCTACATAACCATAGCCATAGAGCGGCGACTTTACTATTATCCTCAAGGCACTGTCCCACATGTGGGTGCGGTTGGTGAACGTGATGTCTTTCTTCAGCACGTCCTCGACTATGTAGACCGCCATCTCGTTGTTTTCAAGCCCATGCTCGGAGAACACGACGAATATCTGGAAGATGAGGAAGCCAGCGAAAAGACCGTAAATGCCCCAACGGCGCAGCCTGCGTGACGGCACGACGCAATAGAGCAGAAACACGGCTATCATGGAGAGCGACGTCATGGAGCCCACCATGGCAAGCGTGGCCACCACAGCCACAGACACGCCTATGACATTGACCATCCACAGCCTGTGATAGCGCAGGCAGAGGATGCTGGTGATGATGGCGATGATGAGACGGCAGCCCATCTGGTTGTAGTTGCCGCCAAGGAGATAGCCCGTGGGACTCTTGTTCTCGTCGACGAGCCACATGAGGGGGTTGGTCAGCACGTGCAGGAAGTTGACATAGGCACAAAACGACAGGGCTATGGCAAAACATTGCAGCAACATGCCCATGCGGTGTCGCCAATAGCGCAGTATGAGCATCATGAGCCACACGGCAATGGTGGTGTAGAGGCCGTTCTTGATGTCGGTGGCGTTGAGTATGGTGAAGCACACCATGAGAAACATGAAGAGAAAGAACAGGAAGCCATAGCGCGACATCCCTCCCTCATGTATCATGAGGTATGTCATGAAAAGGAAACTCGCCAGCACGACTGCCTGCACGGCATAGGAGAGTGCCATGAACTCAAGGTTTGACAGCGACATGCACACGTTTATGACCAGCGCAAATATCATGCAGAAGGGCAAGAGGGTCATGTCCTTGAGCGCAACCTTGGTGGAAATCCTGCCGAAAAAGCGCGGCAGGGGCCTTATCGCAAATAATGACATCGTGTTTAGGTGAGTCCTACTATTTTTTTACACATTAAACATATCCTCAAGATGTGTCAGCCAGTCTCTCTGTCCCGCCGCAAATCTTTTATTTGCAGGTTTGGTCCTTGACGGCTGACTGACACAGCCCGCCCTCACGGCTCGTCAGCAGAGTCGGTGGGCTGTCCTGCGGTGTAGGAGTCGGGCTTTTCGAATATGTCCTTGCGCACCGTCCAGAAAGCAGTAAGGAACGTGGCTATGAAACACATGCCCAGCACAAACAACATGCGCTTTGGGCCTGCCGGCTTTATAGGCACGGTGGCGTTCTGGAGCGTCGTGAACGCCGGCGTGCGCTCCTGCAGCTTGGCCCTCATGGCCTCAAGCTGTGTCTGCATGGCGGTGTAGGTGTTATATTTGAGCTGCATCTCGTTCTCAAGCTCGTCACGCTTGGAGACAAAGGACTGAAGGGTGACCTCCTGGTTGGAGTCGCAGAAGTCGCTGTATTCTTTCACGCATGCCTCATACTCCTTTTTCGCGTTCACGGAGAGCTTCTTGTAATGCTCTACGTCAAGGCGCGCCTTGTTGGTGCGATATTCGGTGATGAACACCTGCAGGTGCTGGCGCACGGAGTCGGCCATGGTGGCGCAGATGAGCGGGTCCTGGTCTTCCACGGTGATGGTTATGACATCGGTCTTCTTGTCTACCTTGCACGTTATCTTGGTCTTCAGCAGGCTCACAAGCTCATAGTCTTTCTTGGAAAGGCGGAACGGGTCGATGCGCTTGCCGTCCTTGGGCTTTGGTGTGGCCACATCGTCCTTGCTCTCCATGAGCTTTGACACCGCGCCCGCGAGCTTCTTGAAGGGTCGCGTGAGCTGGTTTTTCTTCTGGAGCTTGGTCATGTAAGTGTAATAGTCGGTGTCGACGGTGCCGTCAGCCGACTTGACCCTTATGTCCATAAGCCCTATCATGAAGTTGTTTGACTCCATGAGATCTGGATAGAGCAATGGATAGATGGCATCGGAAGATGCTCCGCCGAGATTGACTCCAAACTGTGAGGCAATGGACGACAGGCCTCCCGCAATGTTCTCTCCCGTTGTCTCGGGAGCGAGCGTCACCTTGCACTTGTAGTATCGCGGCTCAGGGAAAATCCACACACACGACAGCACGAACACAATGGGGATGACCTTGAGGAAACGTCTTTTCTTTGCCATGAGATGCTTGTAGACCATCACGAGGTCTATCACATCTTTCTTGTTATCATTCATGTCTTGTAAATATATGTTTACATGTTATCTATGCCGCGCATGATGCTCCGTGTCGCGCATGATTAATTCGTAGCGCACATGATTTTATATACACGACGCGCATAATTTAATATAGCCACGCATGGTTTTAATACAGCCACGCATGGTTTTAATATACATGCCGTGCCTGATTATCCGTGCCAAGCCTGACAATACATGCCATCAGGGGCAGAATGACACGGCCCGAAGAGGGACCGCCACGACAGAAGCGGCTTTTTGCCAAGACAGAAAGCGGCACTTTACGGTCAAAAAGCGGCACTTGAGCCATGACAAAGCGGCACTTTGCTGACGCTAAAGTGCCACTTCATTCACGACGTGCCGCCTTTCACGCTATTTCGAGAGGTTTGCTATGGTGGCAATCATCGCCGCTATGCTCGACATGCTCGAGCCCATGCTCATAATCTCGGCCGTTGTCATCTTGCGCTTGAGCTTTGCAGGCACTACTATCTCACATCCCGGCTGCACCTTAGCCCCGTGGCCTATCTTTGCCACCTTGCCGTTCATGTAGATGATGTATGCGCGCTTTTTCACGGCATCGGCGGCATATCCACCAGCCTGATCGATGTAGTATCTTGCGCGCTTGCCTTTCTCAAACGCCACGGTGTTGGCATACATCACGGCACCGTTCACCTTGACCGTACCGTTGTATTGCGGCACTATGAGTCTGTCGCCGTCACGCAGCACCACGTCGGCGTCACAGCCCGGGTGGTCGATGGCCTCTTGCAGGTCTATGCCCACGGGATACTCATCTGGCACCTTAAACTTCTCTATGTTGGCAGAGGTTGCGCCCTGCGCCGCCGACTGCACGCTGCTTGCGTTGTTTGAACTGGCAGCCAGCTCGAGCAGGTTCTTCTTCTGCTGTTCCTTTTGCATCTCCAAGACGGCGAGCATACGCGCCTTTTCCGCCTCGTTGGCCTTTCTCATCAGTCGCGCGCCCTTGATATAGGCCAGTCCGTTTGTGCCTCCCGACTTGCGGTAGAGGTCGCTGAGACGTATGTTGTTGCGCTCAAGGGCATAAGTACCCGCAAAAAGCACCTCGCCTTCCACCGTCACGTTCTGCTGTTCGGTGTAAGCAGGACTCTTCATGATGTACACTTCATCAAACGGCATCAGCACAAAGCTCCTGTCACCGTCCACTTTCAGTCCGTCTTTGAGCGAGAGAGTGTAGGTGCGGGCGATAATGGAGTCGGGACGCGCCGCCTTGGGGTCGTTGACACGGCGGCTCACGCTCACGTTGATGAGCGAGGCCTTGTCGGTGAGTCCTCCTGCCTGTATCACAAAGTCCTCTATGGTCTCGTTGTCGGCATATTTGTAGACACCGGGAAAATGCACCTCACCCCTTATGGTGACCGTGCGCTCGCTCATGACCTCGTTTTTGGTGGCTATGAACAGCACGTCGTTTTCCTTGAGCGGTATGTCTGCCACCCTGCCGCTCATTATTCCGTCCACATCCACGCTCACCACCTCAAGAGTGCGGTCGGGCTTCATGCGGTGTATGACGGCACGGTCGGTAAATGCCATCTCCGTCACTCCGTCGGCATGTTCTATGAGGGTGCGCACGCTGTTGACCTGCTCGCCGAGGTTGTACATGCCAGGGCGGAACACGGCTCCCTTCACCTCAACGGTGTTGGCATAGCGCGGCATGATGGAGTCCACGCTCACGGAGTCGCCGTCAGCCACGTGAAAACTGGCAAAGTCAAACTCCTCAACGTTGTAAGCCGAATATTCCTTGCCGTTCTTGCGGTTTACCCTCACGGCCTTTTTGTAAGCGTCACCCGTAAATCCGCCCGTGTATTTGAGCAGAGAGGCGATGCTCTCGTCGGGCTTCATCTCATAGAACATGGGCCTCTTGACCTTGCCAGTCACGTTGACGAGACAGTTATAGGGACCCACGATAATCACGTCGTTGTCTCCGAGGATGATGTTGCCCGTGAGTTTGCCGTTGAGAATGTAGTCATACACGTCCACCTCGGTCACGAGGCGGTTGTTGCGGTAGACCTTGATGTTGCGCAGAGTACCAATCTCGCTGGGTCCGCCAGCCATATAGAGGGCGTGAAACACCGAGGCAAAGGCAGGCAGGGTGTATGTGCCTGGAGTCTTGACCTCTCCCATGACATTGACGATGATAGTGCGCGTCTGTCCCACGGTGAGTTTCACCTTGCTACTGCTGTATCTTGTGCCGAGAGTGCCTCTCAGGCGCGCGTTGGCCTGCGCCACGGTGAGTCCCGCCACGCTTACCGGGCCATATCCCTCTATGGTTATCTCTCCCTCAGGCGACACTGTGCATTGCTCAGACTTCTGCGTGGCTCCATACACGTCCACAATAACGGCATCCCCGGGGCCTATGCGATAGTTGTCGGGGGTGGCTATGTTCATGTTAGGCTCAAACGTCATCTCCTCATTGTTGAAGATGTCGTGTCCGAAAATCTTGCGTTTCGACTCCTCGAGCTGCGCCTGAAGCTGCTGAAGCATGGCAGCGGTGTCGGGAATCATCTCAAACAGCTCGTTCTGATAGTCAAGAAACTCCTCGTCGTTCTCGTCATAGGTGTTGACATAGTTCTTGTCGCGCTGGGGCTTGACCCTGTTTGTGACATAGCCCTTGGCTCTCTGCTGTGCGTTCTGCCCATAGTCGTCGCGTGTCTTGCCATTGTTGGAGCGCAGACGCGAGTCGGAGGAGCCAGAAGACACGTCGTCAGAAACGTTGCCGAGGCCTCCCTGCTTCATCTGACGCTCATACTTGGCCCTCACGCGCTTTATCTGCGAGATGTCAACGCCGCGTTGCATGAGCTTGGTGACTATCTGCGCCTGCGAGGTGCCTGCCTCATGCTCTTTCATGACAAACTGCAACACCTGGTTGTCGGTCATCGCTGACTGTGCGTGCGCCGCCATAGGCACGAGTGCCAGCAGGAGGATGTAAATCAAATATTTCTTCATCTCTGTGTAAGGATTTTCGTTGTGCGACACCGTCCCTTGCCTCTGCGCCTCGTGGCTACATTCATGCGTGGACATGCCTTGTCGTTGTGGGTTATGTGGTTTAATACTTGGTCTTAGCAGGGTCTCGTCATGTCGCCCGTGCCGTCTCATGGCGGCAGGATGCGTCATGGCAGCCCGTCATGCGCCTCAGCTTGCGCCTTAGTGCGTCTCTTCCGGGCGGTCATGTGTCTCTGGCGTGCCGTCAGCAGGCACCCGGGCGTAGATGTCCTGCATCACGAGGCCAGCAATGGTCAGTCCGAATATGCCCGTGATGTGCGCCAGCGTGCCGTTGACCACGGCTTTCTCGCCGGGGTCTTCATCGCTCGTGCCGCGATTGTCGAGCATCTCCTCGCTATATACACACGTGAACTTGCGTGCGGGCTTCATGCCTGCCCTCTTCATCTTCTTGCGCAGGGCGGCACCGAGCGTACAGCCCCTCACCTTCCAAAACTCGGCGGTCCTGATGCGTGTGGGGTCTATCTTCAACGCCGCTCCCATCGACGAGAAAAACACCGCCCCGGTGTCGCAGGCTCTCATGATGAGCAGGGCCTTGTCCTTGAGCGCGTCTATGGCATCTATTATATAGTCATAAGACGACAGAGAGAACGTGTCGGCCGTCTCCTCGTTAAACCTCCTCTGCATGGCTGTCACCTCACAGCAGGGGTTTATCTCAAGCAATCTGCGCCTCAACGCCTCCACTTTTGGCTCGCCCACCGTCATAGTGGTGGCCATGAGCTGGCGGTTGACATTTGTGTCGCACACACAGTCGCTGTCCACTATGGTGACGTGCATGATGCCCGAGCGCACAAGGCTCTCCACACACCAGCTGCCCACGCCGCCGACGCCAAACACTATGACGCGCGCGCCTCTGATGCGCTCCATGGCCTCATGGCCCACAAGTAGTGACACTCTGTTGAAGATGGCTTTGTCGCTCTGCATGTCTCGGGTTGTATATATTATGTCTCGGATTGTCTGTTTGAGGACTCACACGTCCTTTTCAACCGCTGTCTTGCCTGCAAGACAACGCCTTATGCGGCTCGCAAGCCACACTCTCCGTCAATGTACGTGGGCCATGCGGCATGTCGGATGCCGTGCAGGTCAAAGACATTGCGGACGTTACAAACTGCAAAGTTAAGCTAAAAAGGAGACAAAACAAAACAAAAGCGTGCGTTTTTAAGACGGCAGACTGCCACAAGCACAAAAAACATGGCGTTTTGACGGATTTCGCGCCTAAAATTTGCGCCACGTCAAAATTTGTGTTACCTTTGCATCGCTTCTGTTTACAATCGCAAACAGTCGGCAAACAGCATTAGCATGGGGTTGACTGGATTTGACAGCGGGTAGGAATGACATGTAAGCATGCGGAGCCTCGGTGATTTGCTCCATAATCAGA
>CAMGFM010000024.1 GCA_946055365.1 uncultured Prevotella sp.
CACGTGGCGTTGAGAAATTAAGTTTCCGCCTTGATCTTCTATTGATTATAGAGTCAACAAGCAAGTGCAATATTACGAAAAATGCTTGAATGTTTCATCAAGTGGCGTGGAGAGATTGAGTTTCCGCCTTGGTCTTCCGTTGATTATGACAATAACCTCTACCTTTTTCTCTTGCAAAATTCACATCCAAAAGAAAAAAAACCGTACAAAAGGTTATTTCTACCATATTTTAGGTATCAACGGTTTTTCTTTTTATACATAACTTTGCATCGTCAACCGAGAACACGCCGAGATATGAAGCCAAGCCTGCTTTAGATTATGCCGAGGCGCAAAGGAGAAAGGACGATGCAAAGCTATAAAATATCAGAAATGGATATAATGACAAAGCATAACGCAAGTGCCGTCGGATGACAGGGCGACACCACACACAGCCCGTCGTCACCACACAACGGCAGATGGTGTTACAGGGACTGTTGTGGGCGGTCATCCAAAGGCCTGTTTGGAAGATAATGAGAGAAATGTCATTCGTGACCCGATGTGCATGTATAACAATAATAATTAATGTATATGGACAGAAGAAGCTTTTTGAAGAGGTCTGCCGCGGCAGCGTTGATGGCGGCAGGCAACGTGCTATTGAGCCACGGCGGCGAGCTGTCGGGCTTTGGCGAAAAAAAACGGGGCGGCGCATCACGTCTGCCGCATGCCGAGGACAACACCGCCTCGAAAAGCGACGAGAACACCAATCACGCACGCCCGGTGATTGACGACAAATATTATCGTCACCTGACGGGGCTTGGCGTGTCGCCCATTGGTCTGGGATGCCTGCCAATGGTGGGCTATTATGGCGGAAAGTATGACAAGAACGAGATGATAGCCCTCATTCGTCGGGCATACGACAAGGGAGTGACATTCTTTGACACGGCCGAAGTGTATGGTCCCTATACCAGCGAGTAATGGGTGGGCGACGCATTGCAGCCTTTCCGTAACGAGGTGAAGATAGCCACCAAGTTCGGGTTCGGTGTGGAGGAAGGCAAACCGACCTCGCTCAACAGCCGTCCCGACCATATCCGCCGCGCAGTGGAGGGTTCGCTCTGCCGACTGCGCACCGACCACATCGACCTGCTCTATCAGCATCGTGTAGACCCCAACGTGCCGATGGAGGATGTGGCAGGCACGGTGAGCGAACTCATAGCCGAGGGCAAGGTGTTGCATTTTGGCATGTCAGAAGCGAGCGCACGGAGCATCCGCAAGGCACATAGGGAGTGTCCCGTGACAGCAGTACAGAGCGAGTATGCCATCTGGTGGCGCGAGCCAGAGACAAAAATATTTCCAACGCTCGAAGAATTGGGCATCGGTTTTGTGCCTTACTGTCCGTTGGGCAGGGCTTTTCTCACGGGAGCCATTGATGAGAGCAGCCGTTTCCAAAAAGGCGACCGCCGATGGAACCTTCCGCAGTTCACACCAGAGGCATTGAAGCACAACATGCCGCTCGTGCATCTCGTGAAACGTCATGCCGAGCGCAAGGGCATCACCCCCGCACAGTTTGCTCTCGTGTGGATGTTGTCGCGAAAGCCGTGGATTGTTCCAATTCCAGGCACTACCAATCCCTCTCATCTTGACGACTTGCTCGGTGCAACCAACGTGCGCCTCTCTCAAGAAGAGCTTGCAGCTTTTGACAAAGACTACTCACAAATCCATCTGACGGGACATCGCGCCGATGCGTTCACAGAAAGTCAAATAGACAAGTAAATAACTCAATCCAAATCAGCCGTCATACTGTTATGCGCAGTCTAACTTATGAAAAGCCCATCTGCGTATGGCAACAAAAAAAATTGTTGTCGTCATAACACTGAAGACCTGTTTGGAACAAAAAAAACGATCAATCATGTTAGGAAATTTCACATTTCACAATCCCACGAAACTCTATTTCGGTGAGGAAGCGTTAAGCAATCTGAGTAATGAACTGGAGCATTACGGCAAAAAAGTGATGCTGGTGTATGGCGGCGGCTCCATCAAGCGCAACGGCATTTACGATGCCGTGACGGCAGAACTGCAAAAGGCAGGCAAGGAAGTGGTTGAACTGGGCGGCGTAATGCCCAACCCCACCATCGACAAGGTGCGCGAGGGAATGTTGTTGGCAAGGGAAGAGGCGGTGGATCTCATTCTTGCCGTGGGTGGCGGCTCCACTATCGACTACTGCAAGGCGGTGGCAGGCTCTGCCTATTTGGACTCAGACCCTTGGGAGCATTACTTCTGCAACTGGGGCGAGATGACCTGCCGCTGGATTCCCGTGGGTTGCGTGCTTACCATGGCAGGCACGGGATCGGAGATGGACAGCTGCTCTGTCATATCCAATCACAGCGAGAACCGCAAGAAGTTCTACTATTTCCGCAATCCTGATTTCTCTATCCTCAATCCTGCCTACACATTCACCGTGCCACAGTATCAGACGGTGGCAGGCATCTACGACATCATGTCGCACATCTTGGAGCAGTATCTCTCGGGCAATGACAACAACACCTCCGACTATATCGCCGAGGGATTGATGCGCTCGCTCATCGTCAGCTCCCGTCATGTGCTGGCCAATCCTGAGGACTATGAGGCACGCAGCAATATAATGTGGACAGCCACATGGGCATTGAACGGACTCATAGCCTGCGGCAAGCCTACCGACTGGATGGTTCACATGCTGGGACAGGCCGTGGCAGCCTATACCGATGCCACACACGGACACACCCTTTCAGCCGTCAGCGGTGCCTACTATCGCCTGCTCATCAGTCGATCAAAGGATGCCGAGAGGAAATTCTGCCGCCTGGCGGAGAATGTATGGGGCATATCCCATGACGGAAAGACCGATAAAGAGACCGCCACAGAAGGACTGATGCGGACGGAAGAGTGGATGCGCGAGTTGGGACTGGCGATGAACATCACCGACTGCGGTGCCGACGAGTCGATGCTGGAGGGTATGGCAGACGCTTGTCCCATCAACAAAAGCGGTTATGTGACACTCACCCGTGAGGATGTCATTGACGTATTGCGCAAAAGCCTAAAGCAGGCCTGCGATTTATGATATTATTGCGGGCCATACTGTTTCTCTCCCTATTCCTGTCGTGCGGCTCGCGTCAGGAGGGAGAGACTCACAAACCAAACAACGCTGAAGAGGATATGCTTTCTTCAATGGAAACTGTGCTGCATCGCACCATCACTCCACAATTTATTCCCGATGAATTGTTTGCAGGACACTTGAGAGAAGTCGGTAAAACCGAGATATTCATCCAGACATTGCTCACTATGTTCCGCCATTACAACGAGAGCCTGTTTCTCTGACCGAATACCTGATGAATGAACCCTTTTTATCAAATAAATAGGGAGTGTCATAATTGGCACATTATGTCTGTCGATGCAAAAGTGGCACTTTTCGGTCGCAAAAGAGGCTCTTGCCAGTCATGAAGAGCCTCTTTCTGAATATAAAAGAGCCACTTTTGCACCAGCGCACGGCAAAGGCATGAGTGCATACGCAGGCATTTGCATTATGACACACCATCTTTTTATCAAATAAATAGCTAATAAATCATCAGTACATGAAGAAAACGATTTTATTCACATTATTAACAGCAATGACAATCAACGCTATGGCACAAAAGAAAATAGTACAGACGGCAGGCCGCACACAGCTTGGCGAGTTTGCTCCCGAGTTTGCCCATCTCAACGACGACATCCTCTTCGGCGAGGTATGGAGCCGCAACGACCTCCTCAGCCTGCGCGACCGCAGTCTCGTCACCCTCACCTCGCTCATCAGCCAGGGCATGACCGACTCGTCGCTCACCTACCATCTGCAGGAGGCAAAGAAGAACGGCATCACCCGAACAGAGATTTCTGAGATTATCACACACATCGCTTTCTACGCAGGATGGCCCAAGGCATGGGCAGCCTTCCGTCAGGCAAAGGAGGTATGGGCGGAAGAAGACTCTGCCGATGATGCTAAGGCACGCTTCCAACAAGAGATGATTTTCCCCATCGGTGAGCCAAACACGGCATACTCCCAGTATTTCAAGGGCAACAGCTATTTGGCCCGCATATCAAGCGAACAAGTTTCTGTTGCCAATGTCACCTTCGAACCCGGTTGCCGCAACAACTGGCACGTCCATCATGCCACAAAAGGTGGCGGACAGATGCTCGTCGGCGTGGCAGGTCGTGGTTGGTATCAGGAGGAAGGCAAGCCTGCAAAGGAGATATTGCCAGGCACAGTCATCCATATTCCAGCGAACATAAAGCACTGGCACGGAGCAGCCGCCGACAGTTGGTTTGCCCATCTCGCTTTCGAATTGCCTGGAGAGGATGTCTCCAACGAATGGCTTGAACCTGTTACCGACGATGTATATAATAAGGTAAACACAAGAGGCACTTTCCTGTCACAAAGTGCCTCTTTAGAATAAGGAAAGTGGCTCTTTAAAACAAGAGAAGTGCCGCTCTACGACAAGACAAGCGGCTCATCACGACGAGGATAGTGCCGCTTGCAGACAAGATACGGGCTACTGCCCTTAGCCTACATGCCGAGAGCCTCTGCCACCTTGGCGGCTATCACGGCATAACCCTTGCCGTTGACATAGCTGTCGATGAAGAGTTCGGGAGAGGCTATGCCATTGCGTTCCATGGGAGTGTAGATGTCGACATATTGCAGGCGGCTGTCCTTGTCGGCCAATGCCCTGAGCGTCTCGTTGAACGGCCTTATGCGCCCCTCGTTGACCGCCGCGTCGGGCACGGGCAGCAGAGACATGAGATGTATGGTGGCATCAGGAGCCTTTGACTTGAGGCTGGCGATGATGCGAGCGTAGGTCTGCATCATGTCATCAAGGCTTGTCCCGTGCAAAGCCTCATCAGTGCCGGCGTAGAGGCACACTGCAGAGGGTCCCTTGCCGCTGGAGCGTATGAACATGACCTCCACGTTGCGGCTTATGGTCTCCATGGAACAGCCCGGATAGCCCCATCCCGTGCCGCGGTTCTTCACTTTGGGCGAGTCGAGCAGCTCGTGCCACTCGCCGCCGTGTATCATCTCGTCGCCTATCATCAGCACGTCGCCCTCAACCACGGGCAGCACGCTGAAGTAAGTGGCTCTCATGCCCAGCGAGCGGTCAAGCCCGGCGGTCTGCTGACGGCTCTGCGTGTCGGGAGGATAGACCGTGTCGGCCGTGTCAGCGTCAAGCACCAGCGGCGCAATCCTATGACACCACAGCCTGTAGCCCGATGCCGTGAGATGCAACCCGTCCAGGGTATGCTCCATGCGCGGCACTCCCGACAGATCGCCCTCAAGGTCTATGTAAGTGGCGTTTGCCTCAAGACACAGTGCCCTGATGGCCTTGTTGAGCATGGCTATCTTGGCAGGCGTGCGCATACCCGCGGCACTCGGCAGTATGCTCTGCACATACACCTGGGTCTTTGGCGACACGCTTCTTATCATCCGCAGCATCTTGGATATGTTTGCCGTGATGAGCCTGCCGTCCTCCATGCCCTTGGTGTTGAGGTCGTTGGTGCCTATCATGAGAAATATCTTTCGGGGCTTGCCCTTTACCACGTGTTTCAGGTGTTGCAGCGTCTCCGAGGAGAGCGCGCCCGACACGCCGCGGTTCTTGATGTTGTGACGGCAGCCGAAAGCCTCCCACCACTCGTGCATGTTTGTGATGCTGTTGCCCACAAACACTATGTCATTGGAGGTTATGGGCAGAGCGTCGATAGCGTCATAACGATGTCGGCGGAACGGTTCGTCGGCAAACGCAGCCGCCGTGAGCATGCACAGCAATGTGAGCAGTATTGTCCTTTTGATTTTCATGTTCACAATAAATTATATTAAAAGATGTATTACCTGATGTTCTGTGACACTCTGTCCCGTCTTCTTACTTCTCAGTCGACAGTCTCCGACAACTCGAGCCGTTTCATGCCTGCCCTTGTTGTCGGAGTCATGTAGACGAGATTGCCCCATGGTCAGGTCAAGGCGTTACCATGCCCTGCCCATGTGAGGCGTGAGAAGAGACACAGAGCCATTACTATTTCACCACCTTTCTGCCATTGACGACATATATACCCTTGGGAGCATCGTCAAGGCTCTGCCACTTGCGTCCGTTGAGGTCATAGATGCCACGGATGCCATGCTGGCTGTCGCCATGCACAGACTCGATGCCCGTAACGGCGGACACCGCCATCACAGACGACGGCAACGACATGCTATTGCCGTCATGTCCATACACACGATAGTAGTAGACATCGGCGGCAGGAAGCCCCGTGACGGCATAGCTGGTCACGTTGCCCACATCAACAGCGTCAAACGACGGCAGAGGAGTGTAGATGTTGTGTCCGCCATAGCGTATGGTGATGTCGTCGACGGCAAGTGCGCCACTGCCAATGCGATGATAGATGAGACGCACGGCACGACAGCCACGCGGCAGCAACGCCCCGTCAGCCGAAACAGCGTCGGTGGCTGCGGAAAGGGTGTAGACCGTGCCTGCCTGTGGGGCTGTGTCGGTGAGTTTAAGCTCGTCCACGCTGACCCAGTCGGCAGAACCGTTCACCATAGCGTCAATAGACACATAGTTCTCGCCACATGGGGCATTGCGCTCACGATACCAGAAGGAGAAGGTGCGTATGTCGCCCTCAAAGACCGCGCTTTCGATGTAGCTGTTGTCGGAAGACATGGACACAGAGGGGGCAGACTCGCCATAGGTGCCTGCCGCCGAGAGCGTCATCTTGCAGTTGGTAGACCATCCTGCGGGCATTGCCTTGAGTCCGCCAGTAAAGTCAACTACGGCAGACGATGGTTCGGAGAGCGTGGCAGTCATCACGTCAAGACGATAGGACTGTGCGCCGTCCATGGGCTGCCAGTTGGCGGTGAAGCCGTCGCTCCTGACATCCGTGGCAGGCTCTGCCACAGGCGACATGTAGGCAAAGGTGGCAACGGGGGTGGTGACTGTCATGGGCTGCATGGCCTCACCTGTCATGCCGTCGCCCTGTGCCTTGACCGTGAAGTAATATGTGGTCTCGGGAGAGAGCCCCGTGACCTCGCACACCGTGCCTTCGACGCGGCAGGGATGGAAGCCGTCAACATAGTCATTGCCGTCGGCAACGTCAAATGTCCACACGTCAACGCCATAATACCCTGCCCCGTCCACTGCGTCCCACTTGACGGTGAAGGCGATGGGCGTTACGTCGGTCACGCTGACACCCGTGACAGCCGGGAGAGAGGGTTTGCCGCCTGCAACCTTTATCGCTATCATGCCGCCTTTCTCTGTGATGGACGTGAGAGCTACTCCGCTGGGGTTGCCCTCGCTGTCGCGCAGCGACGGATGGGTGTCGTCGGTAAGCGAAGTGACGTTTGACGTGCCAGGAAAGGCATCGCCTGGGCGCGTGGACTCGCCCGTCAGCCCGTCGGCAGGCAACACGGTCACGCCAGTGTGGAAGCCCGACGAGTTTACCTTGTTTGACACCCATAGGTCAGCGTCATAATTGATGTGCCACACCAGCAGCCCGTGACCGGGAAGATACTCGTCCCAGCCTGTCTGCTGGCGGTTTTCGAGAATGAGATATTCGTCCTCGTTCTCTGGAGTGGCTATGCGCAGTGCCTTGCCCGTAAAGATATTGTCGAGCATGATGTCCCGCGGACTGCCGTCGATGTCCTCGGGAGACAGCCAGCCCAACGACATGCGCTCGTATGCCGAGTAGGTGGGCGGCGTGTGGCCGTTGTTGCTGTGAGAACCTACGTCCATGATGCTCCATGTGCCCGGAGTCTCATAGCCAGAGTAGGACGTATCGTAGAGATCGGGGAAACCGAGTACATGCGTAAACTCATGACACACCGTGCCAATGCCCTCAAAATGCGGCTCGTTGATGCCTGTCGAGGGATTTACAACGTTGCGCAGCTCGCTGGAGCAGGCATAGCGGTTGACCTGCACGCCGTCAAAGTAATATTTATTGCCCGTTATGGCCTCTATCTCTGCGGCATGTTGCCACACGGTGTAGGACTCTCCACCCGTGGCCTCGCCAAGTCCTGCATAGAACACATATATATTGTCTACCACGCCGTCCTTGTTACGGTCGTAGAGCGAGAAGTCTATCTCCACGTCAAGCTGTTCGCACGCCTCAATCACCATGTTCCAGGCGTTAAGGTCGCCGCCCTGAAGGTTCTGTCCGTAGAAACTGATGTCCTTGCTCATCTCTACAGGCCCATAAACATCAAAATTGAGGGAGAACTTGCCATTGGAGGCATCATAGAAATAGTCATGCACGCTGCCCGTGGCACCATCGTGGCTGAAGCCCTGGCTGTTGAGCATGTCGTCAAAGAGCTGCCGCGGGTCGTCAGACTCAAACTCCGTGGCACTGCCGTCGGCTGTTGTCTTTGGGAAGGTGACAAGCAGGGCGAGCGCACGCTGCTCCCCAGACGTGGGAAAAGCCACCCGTGACTGCACGCCCGACGGTTGCACGCCCGTCACACGCAGCGGACTTCCCGACGGACGGCGCATGGCGCGTGCCATGTCGCCTATGCGGCGCAATGACGCTGTCTTGTCTATGCCTGCGACAAAGGCGCGCTCGGCCTCCGTGCGCCCTGACACGTCGCTTGCACGCATGGAGGAAGGCACAAGGCAATCCTTGTCAAAGGCCGCATAGTAAAACAGTCCGTCTCTCTGCACCAACGGCACACTGTCGGGCGAAAGATAATAGTGAAAACGCTCGTCACCACACAGACGCACGGTGATGACGCTGCCGTCCTTCTGCACTACGCGCCTCAAAGAGGGGTCGGCAGGCACTGCTCCTGCCCTGACGCCGCCCGCCATGAGCAGCGCACAGGTGAATGTAGGGGCGAGACAACGCCCCAGAAATGACATGATATGCTTCATATTGTTTTTTTCATTTGTTTCACAGTTCATTGTCTGTCGAAGACACGCGGCTTGCACGAGTCACGACCTTATGTTAAGTGCAGCCAAATCAGCCTTGCAGAAACTTCTCGGACATGCCAAGCGTAGCTGGGGCAAGGCGTGGCTCATGTAAAATGAGCTTTTTGCCAACCCCCGTTATGTCCTGCCACTCATAAAGTGGCACTTTACATGCGCAAAAAGCCTTTTCACATGTGCGAAAGTGGCACTTTAGCAATGCAAAAGTGCCACTTCTTACACCCTGCACACGTCATTCGCTGTTGACATCAAGCCGCCTATCTCACGACCACCTTACGATTGGCACACACATACACGCCTGCGGGCAATGCCACGCAGCACGTGCCGTTGCCCTCATAGACCGTGCGACCGAGAGCGTCCACAATGACCACACGCAAGGAGGCGGGTGCCTTTACGCTTATCACGCCCTTGCCTCCCCTCACGTCAACCGTGCCGTCGGCGGCTACGGAGCCTATGCCCGTAGCACTGGGCATAACGGCAGGAGAGAGTATTGACTCGCCAGCGGTGTAGACCACCGACACGGCATAAGCGTGGTCGCCCTCGGGCATAGTCTCGCTCCACACGGTGCGGTCGATGGGCGCGTCGTTTAGCAGGATGCCGTCACGATAGACATTATAGCCCAGAAGCGAGAGCCCCGTTGACTTGCGCCTGTAGCTGATGTCGTCAAGATAGAGTATGTATTGGTCGTTTGACACGCATCTGATGGCAAACCTCCTCGCCTCATTGGGCAACGTGAAGCTATAGCTGGTCCATGCGCCCGGCACGATGATGGTGCTGCCAATCTTGATGAAGTCGTCAGTACTGGTGCCGCCCTCCGAATAGAGCGTCTCTATGCTCTCGGCCGTGCCATAGGTGTAGTTGGCAGGACTCTTTGCCCAGAACTTCACGGTCTGTCCGCCCTCCACCTCTGGCGAGATGAGCCAGTCGTCATTGGCAGCCATATATCCCGAGGTAAACGCGGCAAGCACCTGTTTGCCAGAGTGGGTGTTCCATGTGCTGCCCGTCAGTCCCGCCGCAGAAGGCGAGAACACCTGCCAAGCCATAGCCTCTCCGGCGTTGGGATAGTCGATGTAGTTGCCGTGGCCGTCCTGTATGCCTGCGGTGAGGCGGCGGTCGCCGTCATAGAGAGTCCACTGTCCCACGTTGGTGATGGTAAATGCCGTGTAAGACTCGAAGTCTTCGGTCAGCTCCGAGGCCTGTCCCTCCTCCTCAAAGAGCGGCCTGTCCCAAGAGAGCGTGCATACGCCGTTGTCGCATGTGGCGTTTACCTTGCTTATGAAAGGCAAACCAGGCAGCACGGTCACGGTCACAGGCTCCGACACGTTGTCGTCGGCAGACCAGTCATCGGCAGTCACGATGCGCACAGTGTATATGCTGTTCTCGGCAGCGTCAGAATTGGGCGTGTCGCAGAGCGTTATTTCCGTCTCAGTGTCGGGCTGCATCTCCGCGCCGTCGGCCCTTGCCACCACCTTGCCGTCACGCAGCAGTTCCACAGTATAGTCACGTGCCGTCTCATGCCCCCTGTTGGCATAGGCAAAGCTAAACGTTACCGTCTCGCCCACCTTTACCTCACTTCTGTCTGCGGTCACTCGCAAGGCCCGCATGTCATGTGCGTGCCAGTCATACACCGACATGTTGTCTACATAAAGCACGTTCATCAGTTCAGGAGAGGCATCGGCAGTCGCCTGGAACTGCAGTTGCAGCGGGCCGCGTGACTTATAGTCAGAGAGAGGCACATAGTGGCATGTCCATCCGCTGCGCGCGTCGCCCTGCACATCGTTTTCCTCAAGGCGCAACACCTCCTCGCTGCTGCCCTGAGCGTCGCGCACGATCACCGAGAGCTGCGCCAGGGCATCGGCATG
>CAMGFM010000025.1 GCA_946055365.1 uncultured Prevotella sp.
CCGAACTCTTCTTCCAGAATGTGGACCGCACGGCGCATTATGCCAAGAACGGCACGCAGGTGATGGACATCAACACCATATTCCAGCTCTTGAGCCTGCGCCATGCCGACAGTCCGCAGCTCGCGGCCGCCGACAGGCTGCTTTTCATGCCCGACCTTTTCAGCTATTATCTCACTGGAGAGGCCAATACCGAATATACCATAGCCTCCACGTCGCAGTTGCTCAACGCCAAGACCCGCGACTGGGACTGGGAGACGATAGACGCTCTCGGCCTGCCGCGCCGTCTCTTCTGCAAGATAGTGATGCCTGGCACCGTGAGGGGCCGTCTGCTCAAGGAGATAGCCGAGGAGACGGGGCTGGGAGAGGTTGACGTGATAGCCGTGGGCTCTCACGACACGGCGAGTGCCGTGGCCGCCGTGCCTGCAACGCCCGATGAAAGCCCCGTGGCGTTCATCAGCTCAGGCACATGGTCGCTGCTCGGCGTGGAGACCGACACGCCCATACTGACAGAGGAGGCGAGAGCCGCCGAGTTTACCAACGAGGGCGGTGTAGGAGGGCGCATCACCTTCTTGCAGAACATCACTGGACTGTGGTTCATACAGCGTCTCATGGAAGAATGGCGACAGCAGGGCGACGAACAGCAGTATGACACGTTGCTGCCTGCCGCCGCACAGTCGGATATTGACTCTGTGATACCCGTTGACGACGCTCTCTTCCAGAACCCGCCGTCGATGGAGGACGCCATACACGACTATTGCCTGAGCCACGGCATGAGAGTGCCTGCCACCAAGGCGGAGACCACGAGGGTGGTGTTGCAGTCTCTGGCCGCAAAATATGCCGATGCCACGCGCCGTCTCAACGCCATGCTGCCGTCACC
Organism: uncultured Prevotella sp.; assembly: GCA_946055365.1. Lineage (GTDB taxonomy): Bacteria > Bacteroidota > Bacteroidia > Bacteroidales > Bacteroidaceae > Prevotella. The sequence continues at coordinate 878 of CAMGFM010000025.1, forward strand.
TGTCAAGAAACTGCACATCATAGGCGGCGGCTCGCAGAACAAGCTGCTCAACCGTCTCACTGCGGAGGCTCTCGGCGTGGAGGTGGAGGCAGGTCCGGTGGAGGCAACCGGCATGGGCAACATACTCACCCAGGCATTGGCAAAGGGCGAGGTGGGCGATGTGGCGGAGATGAGAGCCATCGTGAGAAACAGTCTGCCCTGACAAAAGTGTGACACTGGGGACACGCCCGTCACAGGGACGCTCTCTTGGAGGGAGCTGCGGGCGACACCCCGACAAAACTACAACCTCAATGACATGAAACCACAACAAAACAACAAAGAATCTATACTTACCAAGGACGGCGTGAGCTATCTGGTGCCGTTCATACTCATCACATCGTGCTTTGCGCTGTGGGGTTTTGCCAACGACATCACCAATCCCATGGTAAAGGCGTTCTCCAAAATCTTCCGCATGTCGGCCACTGACGGCGCGATGGTGCAGGTGGCGTTCTATGGCGGCTATTTTGCCATGGCCTTTCCTGCCGCCATGTTCATACGCCGTTACAGTTACAAGGCAGGAGTGCTTGTGGGGCTCGGGCTGTATGCCCTCGGGGCCTTCCTCTTCTATCCTGCCAGGGCCACGGGAGAGTACTATCCGTTCCTTGCGGCCTATTTCATACTCACCTGCGGACTCTCTTTTCTTGAGACATCGAGCAATCCCTACATCCTTTCGATGGGCACCGAGGAGACCGCCACGCGCCGTCTCAACCTTGCGCAGTCGTTCAACCCCATGGGGTCGCTGCTCGGCATGTTCGTGGCTATGAATTTCATACAGGCCAAGCTCAGTCCGCTCGACACGGCGGCGAGAAGCCAGCTGTCGCCAGAGGAGTTTGAGGCGGTGAAAGACTATGATTTGGGCGTGCTTATAGGCCCTTATCTCATCATAGGGCTTGTCATTGTCACGATGTTCCTCGTGATACTCTTCATGAAGATGCCCAAGAACGGCGACAAGAACCACGACATCAATTTCCTGCCCACCCTGCGCAAAATATTCTCCATGCCCCACTATCGTGAGGGCGTGATAGCGCAGTTCTTTTATGTGGGTGTGCAGATCATGTGCTGGACTTTCATCATACAATATGGCACCCGCGTGCTTATGGCTGAGGAGGGCATGACCGAGCAGGCTGCCGAGGTGATGTCACAGCGTTATAACATCATTGCCATGGTCATCTTCTGCTGCTCGCGCTTTGTGTGTACGTTCTTGCTGCGCTACCTCAACACGGGCCAGTTGCTCATGACGCTTGCCATAGTGGGCGGCGCGCTTGTGACGGGAGTGATATTCCTGCAAAACATCTACGGCCTCTACTGCCTCGTGGGCGTTAGCGCGTGCATGTCGCTGATGTTCCCCACCATCTATGGCATAGCCTTGAGCGGTCTCGGCGACGACGCTAAGTTTGGCGCGGCGGGCCTTATCATGGCCATCCTCGGCGGCAGTGTGCTGCCGCCGCTACAGGCGAGCATCATTGACTGCGGCGAGCTTTTCGGTATGCCTGCCGTGAACGTGTCGTTTGTGCTGCCGTTCATCTGTTTCATAGTGATAGCCGTGTATGGCTACCGCACTTATCAGAGAAGCCGCTCCTGACAAATGTCGTCAGCGTGTGGCGGTGCTGATGGCGCGACATTAAACCCAAAATCGGTCATCAGGACGTTATGGTGAACGTGAGTTCGACGAATTTTATCCGTTCATACATTATGTGTATGCGGCAAGCCACGCCCTGAAGGGGTAACCTGCACATAGCCCAGGGCAGAGCGAAGCGACACCCTGGGCTAAAAACATATCAGCAAAATCACGCCCTGAAAGGGCAAAAGCGTCAGGTTGTTTGAAGGCTTGGGAGAATTATGTCCCTTGCGTATGGACGCTTTTGCCCTTTCAGGGCGTATTATCACTCCTCATATATACCCAGGGTGTCGCTTCGCTCTGCCCTGGGCTATGTGCAGGTTGCCCTTTCAGGGCGTTAAGATAGTATTCAAGGTCATTCAGGGCGCGAATATATTAGCCAAAGTCATTCAAGGTGTGGATAACATCTAAGCCATGTAGCTGACAGCTATAAATCAAGATGGTTTATATTTATCAAGCTCACGTTGATGACCGTTTTGGTTTATATAAAGACACTCCTCAGCACAGGAGTCATGCCCTCTACACCGTCTGTGAGAAGAACTCGGTGAACACCTTTACGCAGTAGACGTGGTCATTGACGCTGCCCGTCTCCCTGCAACTGTGCATGGCAAGGATGGCGTTGCCCATGTCTACGCCGCGCAAGGGTATGGACGAGGCGAGTATATTGCCGAGAGTGCTGCCGCCAGCCACGTCGCTGTGGTTGACAAACCGCTGGCACGGCACGCCCGCCTTGCTGCACAGAGAGGCGAAGACGGCTGCCGAGGCGGCGTCGCTGGCATATTTCTGTGCGGCGTTGAACTTGATGACCGGCCCGCCGCCGAGCAGCGGATGGTTGGTGGGGTCATACTTCTCACTGTAGTTGGGATGCCATGCGTGGGCGTTGTCCGCTGAAATCATGAAGGCCCTTTCCACCGCCTGCCAATAGGACTCCTCGTTGCCGCCCTGCGCCAGTGCGATGCGTCTCAGCATCGACGCAAGGAAGGGGCTTGCCGCGCCCTGTTTGGTCTGTGAGCCTGTCTCCTCATTGTCGAAGATGGCAAGCACCTTTGTTGCAGGCGTGACGGGAGCGGCGAGCATGGCCTCCAGGCCTGCAAAGCACATCGACAAGTCGTCGAGACGGCCCGATGATATGAACTCGTTATGCAGTCCGAAGGTGCAGGCAGGCGTTGTGTCGGCGAGGTAGAGGTCAAAGTCGAGAATGTCGCCGCGCTCCACGCCAAGCTCGTCGCTTATCAGTGTGACTATAACAGAGTCTTTCTCGAGCATGTCGTTGACATAGCCAATGATAGGCAGCATGTCTTTCTGTCGGCTGAGCTTCACGCCGTCGTTGACGGCACGGTTGAAGTGTATGGCAAGGTTGCTTATCTGCATCAGCGGCCGCTTGATGTGCATGAGCAGGGTCTTGGGCTGCATGGGAGAGTCGCCTTTCACTATCACGCGCCCGGCGAGGGTGAGCGGTCTGTCCATCCATGTGGAGAGAATGGGGCCGCCATACACCTCGGTGTTGAGTCTCACGATGCCGCCGTCACCCATCATCTCCGCATTGGGCTTTATCCTGAACGTGGGCGAGTCGCAGTGGGCGCAGATGGCGTGAAATCCCGCATCGGCAAGCGGCTGGCTGCCTATGTGAAAGGCAAAGATGGACGAGTCGTTTTTGGTGACATAGAACTTGTCGCCGCTCTTGGCCTGCGGCAATGGCAGGCGTGGGTCAATGCGAGTGTAGCCAGCCTGATCCAGCTCGTCGGCAATGTTTTTCACGGCGAGGAAATTGACAGGTGAAGCGTCAAGAAAGTGCAGTAGTCGGTCAATCATAGATAGTGTTTTTTTTGATGTTTTTATGGGGCAACACCTTGTTTTGTAATGGTGACATGCGCCTCGGGCGGCAGGGAGCGGCCCTGAGACCTGCATGACGGAAGACTCGGCGGTCCCGGTGTTGCAGGCAGGGCCTTGCAAGTCTTCACATAGCATGACAAAGGTAAGCATAAAATCAGAGAAAAGCTATCATGGAGAGGCCTTTTTTCCTGCCTCGCGGGGCTTTTTGCCGCCTTTTGGGCTCATGGGGAGGTGAGGTGCCGCAAGCCGTGGGGCGACCTGCGTTTTCAGAAGTGACGCATGGCGTTTTCCAAAGCGTCACTTTAATGCAGCCAAGTGGCGTTTGAGATTTCCAAAGTGTCACTTTATTATAGCAAAAGTGGCGTTATCTGCTTCTTAGGCGTGTGATGTCAGAAGCGAGTCATCACCTCCACCACCAGCTTGTCCTTTTCGGAGACGTGCGGCACGCCCCCTGACTTATAGAAATACTTTTCGCCGTTGATTCTTATGTCGCTCACAAAAGGTTTTTTGAGGCTCAGTGTCACGCCTCCCGTGAGCCTTCCCCTCTGGCTGTCGTTCACCATAAGACATCCCGAGGCGTCTTCCTTGCCGTCCTTGTAGCGCATGCCGTTGCTGTGGTCGCTCATATAGTCATAGCGCAGCAGCGGCGTGACATATCTCACAAGCCCTTTGCCCGTGGGTATGTCATAGCTCACGAAGGAGTCAAAGGCATGTACCGCGTCAAACGCGTTGTCGGCATAGTGCTTATAGAGATATTCCGCCTCTATGTGCCAGCCGTGGGCATGGTAGTAGGCACCTGCGTCATACATGGTGACGGTGCATGCGTCGGGCTTTATCTTCTGCGTGCTGAGAGTGACGTTAAAGCCGCGCGGCAGCATCATCTGGAGCTTGGCGGAGTAGTTGACGCTCTTCGTCCAAAAGTCTTTCTGGTTGGTGAGTCCGCTGCCGTTGAAGAGACCCGCCTCTATGGCAATGGGAAAGCCCACGTTGAGCGTGTAGCCCAGCGATGCTCCCACGTCGCGCACGTTGCCCACCTGCTTGGCAATGAACGAGCGGTTGGCAAAATACTGCTGGTGAGGCGAGCGGTGAGCGTCGATGGTGAACGGCACGCGCATCTGACCTGCCTTCAGTTGCAGGTGCTTGATCGGCTTGAGACGCGTGTAGGCATCGAGCATCTTTATCTTGCCCTCGTCGCAGAGGTCTATCTCCGCCTTATATTCTATCACGGGCGACAGCTTGCCGTCAACGCTGATGCGCGCCGTGCGCACTTCAAAGCGTCCGGCGTTGTCGTCAAACTGATATTCGTACTTTGAGCGGAGCGTGCCGTGGATGTTCACCGTGGCGGGGTCGCCCTCTGTGTTGCCTGCGGACTGTGCCAAGGCGGGCGCAAGAGCCGTCAGGGCAAGCGCGGAGGCGAGGATGGCTTTGTGATGAGTGTGCATATGTATTATAATGTATAAGGTATAATCAAAGAAAACATCTAAGGTATAACCGATAATGTGTAAAGATGCTGTCTGCAACATGTAATGTGCCGTCGGCAAAGGCGTGTGCCGCGCCATGGGATGCGTGGCATGGCCGTGCTGGAAACACGCTGCAAAGTTCGTCCTTGTAGATTTAATAACAGTTGAGTAATGGTTAAACATGCGTTACAATCATGTTACAAACCTGTTACAAGTTGCCCGCAGGTTTGTTAGGCGTGGCTAGCGACAGCTAAAGACGCTGTCGGGCAAATGCCAAGTGGCACTTTGCACGGTTAAAAGCGGCACTTTTGTCGACAAAAGAGCCGCTGTAATAAAAAAAGCAGGGCGTGTCAAAAAATGACACGCCCTGCTTGCTTGTTGTGTATAGACTGTCTGGAGACGGCTGTATGATTAGCGGAGGTTGGGGTTAATCTCGCTCCACTTCTCTATGGCAGGAATTATGCCGAGAGAGATGCACTCGTCGCGCATGGCGGCAACGTGCTTGTAGCTCTCCATGAGTGCTGCCATCTCTTCCTCTGTGCCAAGCACCTCCTCGTAAGCCGAACCCTTCTCGGAGATGGTCACTTCCATGGCCATCATGATGTGGTCTATGCCTGCGAAAGACACATAACGGCCTGCGGGCCACTGGAACTCCTCGCCGCCCATTGCAGCCTCAATCATGCGTACAGACACGTATGCCGGGCTCTGGAATGAAGAACGGCCGCGGAGCTTGATGATATTGGCGCCGCCCTGGATGGTCTTCTGCTTGATGTCTTCCCACTGCTCTGCTGTGAGCTTGTCTGTGCCGATGAGGCTTGTGAGAGGTGTGCCTGCAATCTGCACTGTAGATGCAAACGGAGCCATTGACTCACCGTGACCACCGTATGTGCGGCAGCCTGTAACATCGCTCTGAGCCACGCCAAAGTGCTTTGCCAACTCGCTCTGGAGACGGATAGAGTCAAGAGCGGCGAGTGTAGACACCTGTGAAGGCTTCAGGCCAGACCAGATAAGCGTAACGAGACCTGTCACGTCGGCAGGGTTGAAGATGATGACAACGTGCTTCACGTCGGGGCAGTAGCTCTTGATGTCCTTGCCGAGCTGCTCTGCCACGCCGGCGTTGCCCTTGAGCAGGTCTTCGCGTGTCATGCCCTGCTTGCGGGGTGCGCCGCCAGAGGAGATGATGTACTTTGCGCCGGTGAAAGCCTCCTTCACGTCAGTAGTATAGGTGAAGTTGACGCCCTCAAAGCCGCAGTGGCGCATTTCCTCTGTCACTCCCTCGAGACCCGGCTCATAAACGTCGTAGAGACAGATGTTGGGGGTGAGTCTAAGCATGGCTGCTGTCTGTGCCATGTTTGAACCGATCATACCGGCTGCGCCGACAATGACAAGTTTTTCGTCAGTTAAGAATGTCATAATAATAGAAGTATTTGTTTTTTGAAATAAAAATGTGTTCTCATGCCTGCATGTGCCTGCTCCTGACGCTGCACGCGCCGTGTGACAGACGGCTCTGCGTGTGGGCGTGGCAGGCGGGGTTGTGATTGCAAAGTTACAAAATAATTTATACAAAGTGTATTTTTTGGCTCTTTAAAGTGTTGTTATTTCTTAATTTCATTACTTTTGCAAAAGCTACATAACCAAAACGATTTTTCTATATGACACAGATTGCAGACATAACATCAAGGTTGGCCGCGCTGAGGGAGGAGATGCGCCGCGAAAATCTCTTTGCGGCCATATTTCCGAGTGCCGACCCGCATCTCAGCGAGTATGTGCCGGCACACTGGAAGGGGCGCGAGTGGGTGTCGGGATTTGACGGCAGCGCAGGCACGGCGGTGGTGACTCTCGACAGTGCCGCCCTCTGGACAGACTCGCGCTACTTCATAGCCGCGGCAAGGCAGCTCGAAGGCACGGGCTATACGCTCATGCGAGAGCGTGTGGACGGCACTCCCTCCATCGCGGAGTGGCTACAGTCGCAACACAGCGGCGGCTGTGCCACGGAGGTGGCGGTGGACGGCATGTGTGTGTCGGCGGCAGAGGCGGCAGAGCTGCGCGAGGCTCTGCGCAACCACGGCGGCATGACCCTGCGCACCAACATCGACCTGCTGCAAAGGGTGTGGCGCGACCGTCCGCCTCTGCCCTTGGGCAAGGTGAGGAGGCATCCGCTGCGATATGCGGGCGAGACATGTGCCTCGAAACTCGCACGCCTGCGCAGAGAACTGCTGCGCCGCGGCGCGTCGGCCATGCTCGTGACACAGCTCGACGACATCGCGTGGACACTCAACCTCAGAGGCAGCGACGTGCATTGCACGCCCGTGTTCGTGGCGTGGCTGATGGTGGAGGAGGACAGTGCCACGCTGTTCATTGACAGCCGCAAGCTCACGCCTGAGGTGGTGGAGTGCCTGGAGACAGAGGGCGTGGGCGTGGCGGAGTATGACCGCGTGACGGAGGCCCTGCGCCACTACACTGGCTACTCGCTGCTCTTGGACCCTGCCACGGTCAACTGCACGCTGGCGCAGGTCAAGGGCGTGTACAGACAATATGAGGTGGTGAGCGCGCCGTCGCCCATTCCTATGATGAAAGCCGTGAAGAACGAGGCGGAGCGCGAGGGTTTCCGCCGCGCCATGGAGCGTGACGGCGTGGCGATGGTGAAGCTGCTGAGATGGCTCGACGAGTGTGAGTGCAAGGAGGGGCTGACAGAGCTGGCGGTGAGCAGGCGGCTGCATGACCTGCGCGCCGGGCAGCCGCATTTTGTTGGCGACTCTTTTGACACCATATCGGCTTATGGCGAGCATGGGGCCATCGTTCACTATGAGCCGACACCCGAGAGCGACATGCCGCTTGCCTCTCGCGGACTGCTGTTGCTGGACAGCGGGGCGCAGTATGAGGACGGCACTACCGACATAACGCGCACCATAGCCCTCGGACCGCTCTCTGAGGAGCAGCGCAGGGTGTATACGCTCGTGCTGAAGGGCCATTTGCAGCTGCAAAACCTGTGCTTCCCCTCTGGTGCGTCTGGCACGCAGCTCGACGCGGTGGCGCGCATGGCACTGTGGCGCGAGGGCCTCAACTACATGCACGGCACGGGACACGGCGTGGGCTCGTGCCTCAGCGTGCATGAAGGGCCTCACCAGATAAGGCAGGAGTATCGCCCGGCACCCATGGTGGAGGGCATGACGGTGACCGATGAGCCTGGCATATATGTGGAGGGCGGCTTCGGAGTGCGCATAGAGAACACCCTGCTGGCCGTGCATCACGACACCACGCCTTTTGGACGCTTCCTGCGCTTTGAGCCGCTGACGCTGTGTCCCATTGACCGCCGCCCGATAGACGTGGGCTTGCTGTTGCCCGAGGAGAGGGCGTGGCTGGACGGCTACCACGGCATGGTGTATGAGCGTCTGAGCGTGCTGCTGGACGACGCCGCCGACCTTGAGTGGCTGAGGAAGAACACCCTGCCGCTGTGAATGTTTTACCCCAATCGGCTCATTGGTGATGTCTTCATAACTCATGAACTGATTGGGTGGGTTATGTTAATTATTCATACATAATTCGGGCAAAGTCTTGGTCATGTCAATTTTAATGACTACCTTTGCAAAAGTCATGCTGCACCCCTGCCATTATGACCCTTTGCAGGCTTGTGATGCAGCTGTGTCGTCTCAAAAAAGACAGAAGACAGAATAATGTTTAGGCAATAGGATAATGAGAATCCTGACAGCGCGTGAGTGTCGGGGTTCTTGTTTTTTTATTGCCCTTAGAGAAATAAACTTATAAACAACTAATTTGGAAAAAAAACTATGGCTTACATGTCACAAGAAGGCTATGACAAACTCGTGGCCGAACTCAAACACCTTGAATTAGTGGAGCGTCCGAAGGCTTCGGCTGCCATTGCTGAGGCACGCGATAAGGGTGACCTGAGCGAAAACTCGGAGTATGATGCCGCCAAGGAGGCTCAGGCACATCTCGAGGACAAAATCAACCGCATGAAGAGAGAAATAGCAGAGGCCAAAATCGTGGACCTCTCGCGCCTTAGCGCGGACTGTGTGCAGATCATGTCAAAAGTGGAGATGACAAACCTCGCCAACAACGCCAAGATGTGCTATACCATCGTCAGCGAGAGCGAGGCAAACCTGAAGGAGGGCAAGATTGCCATCACCACGCCCATCGCACAGGGACTGCTCAACAAAAAGGCGGGCGACGAGGTGGAGATAAAGATACCTCGCGGCACTATCAGACTGCGCATAGACAAGATTTCGTTGGCATAGAAAGGGCGGACACGCACAGGCAATGCCGCCGTAACAAACAAAACATATAGCATCATGGACATATTCTCAAAGATAGCAGCCGGCGAAATACCGAGCTACAAGTGTGCGGAGGACGACCGCTTCTATGCGTTCCTTGACATCAACCCCGTGGCGGTGGGCCATACGCTCGTGATACCGAGACGCGAGGTGGACTATATATTCGATATGGAGGACGAGGAGCTGGCGGCGTTTCAGGTGTTTGCCAAGAAGGTGGCGACAGCTCTCAAGCGCGCGTTCCCGTGTGTCAAGGTGGGACAGGCTGTGCTTGGCCTTGAGGTGCCGCACGCCCATATTCATCTTGTGCCGCTAAAGACTGAGGGCGACATGTCTTTTGCCAAGCCCAAGCTCAAGTTCACCGACGAGGAGTTCCGCAGTGTGGCAGACAAAATCTATGGCGAGTTTTGCAAGCTCTGATATGATGGCTCGCAGAAGCTGAAGAGGCACTTTTCGGTTCTAAAGAGGCTTTTTGAGACCCCTAAAGAGGTATTTTGAGTGTGCTAAAGAGACAC
>CAMGFM010000026.1 GCA_946055365.1 uncultured Prevotella sp.
CATCACAGATGTGGGACATCTGGAACACGATGCCGACGAGGGCGACGACAAGATAGAGAAAAAGGCACGCCTCGAACAGCTCGAGCCAATGGAGATAGCCCAATACTACACCAACAGATACCACGCCGCCATGGACGCGCTGGGCGTGCTGCCGCCCAGCATAGAGCCGCACGCCACAGGACACATCATAGAGCAGGAGGAACTGGTAAGGCAGATTATCGACAACGGCTATGCCTATGAGAGCAACGGCTCTGTCTACTTTGACGTGAGAAAATATAACAAAGACCACCACTATGGCATACTCTCCGGACGCAACCTCGACGACGTGAAAGACGCGTCGCGCTCGCTCGACGGCGTGGGAGAGAAACGCTGCCAGGCCGATTTCGCACTGTGGAAAAAGGCATCGCCCGAACACATCATGCGATGGCCCAGCCCCTGGAGCGTGGGCTTCCCGGGATGGCATTGCGAGTGTACGGCCATGGGACGCAAGTATCTCGGACAGCAGTTTGACATACACGGCGGCGGCATGGACCTCGTGTTCCCCCATCACGAATGTGAGATAGCACAGGCAGTGGCATCGCAGGGCAGCCAGATGGTGCGCTACTGGATGCACAACAACATGATTACTATCAACGGGCAGAAAATGGGCAAGTCGCTCGGCAACTTCATAACCCTCGAGCAGTTCTTTACGGGCAACCACCCCGCACTCGAGCAGCCCTACTCTGCCATGACCATAAGATTCTTCATTCTCTCGGCACACTACAGAGGCACGGTAGACTTCTCCAACGAGGCACTGCAGGCATCGGAAAAAGGACTGGCAAGGCTCAACGACGCACTCGACGCGCTCGACCGCATAGCCGTCTCGGCACAAAGCGACGAGCAGACACGACAGACAGTGGCAACACTGCGCCAAAAGTGCTATGACGCAATGAACGACGACCTAGCCACACCACTCGTCATCAGCCACCTGTTTGAGGCGTGCGGCGTGGTGAACAGACTCATAGACCACAAGGCCACCATAACGGCTGACGACCTTAAGGAACTGGCTGACACCATGCGCCTGTTTGCCATAGACCTGCTGGGACTGCACGGCGACAACACGGCATCGGCATCAAGGCGCGAGGAAGCCTTTGGCAAGGTAGTGGACATGGTGCTTGACCTGCGCTCAAAGGCAAAGGCAGCCAAGGACTGGGCCACATCTGACCGCATACGCAACGAACTTGCCGAACTGGGATTTGAGGTTAAGGACACCAAAGACGGAGCCACGTGGCGACTGAGAAAGTAAAGTGTCACACTAAAACAGCCACAAGCAAGGCACAAGGCATGAGGCAGACTCTGAGTAAACACCATAATATGCAGTCAGGGTCTGCCTCCCTACCATATAAAAACAACAATAGCCACCAAGCAAATGAAGCACATAGTATTTCTCACGGGAGCCGGCATGTCAGCAGAGTCTGGCTTCAAGACATTCAGGGGCAACGGCGGACTGTGGGAGGACTATCCCGTAGAGCAGGTAGCCTCTCACGAGGGATGGCTAAAAGACCCCGTGCTGGTAAACAACTTCTACAACGGCCTGCGCCACAAGCTCTATGCGGCACAGCCAAACGGCGGACACCTCGCCATAGCACGGCTCGAACACGACTATAAGGTGACAGTCATAACACAAAACGTCGACAATCTGCACGAGAGGGCTGGCTCGACGCATGTCATACACCTGCACGGAGAGCTGGCAAAGGTGTGCTCCTCGCGCGACGTTGACGACCCGCGCTACATACGCACGCTCACCGCCGACAACTGCGAGGTCGCTCCCGGAGAAAAAAGCGGCGACGGCGCGCTCACAAGGCCCTATATTGTGTTCTTCGGAGAGGCTGTGCCAAGGCTCACCGAGGCGGCAGAGGCAGTGGCAGAGGCCGACTTGTTCGTGATAATAGGCACTTCGCTCAACGTCTATCCCGCAGCAGGACTCACAGGATATGTGCGCAGAGGCACACCCATATATCTCATTGACCCCGGAGAGCCATGCCACACCGTCGGGGCGCATGTCACGCACATAAGATGCGGCGCAACCGAGGGTATGGAGAGGCTCTGCGAGGCTATCAACGACACCACACCACACGACACATGCGCAAACTAAGGCCCATAGAGATGCAGAGGCTCAGCGTGGAGCAGTTTCACGCGGCAGCCAAAATACCCCTCACCGTGGTGCTTGACAACGTGCGCTCGCTCCACAACGTGGGCTCGGTGTTACGCACATGCGACGCCTTCAGGGTAGATGCCGTCTATCTGTGTGGCATCACCGCCACACCGCCCCACCCCGACATACACAAGACTGCCCTCGGGGCTGAAGACTCTGTGTCATGGCACTATTTCGCCGACACAAAGGAGGCCGTAAGACAGCTCAAGAGCCAAGGCGTGAGAGTGATGGCCGTAGAGCAGGCACAAGGCTCGGTCTTGATGCAGCACATGCAGGCAGACAGCGACACGGCCTATGCCGTGGTGCTGGGCAACGAGGTAAAGGGCGTGGCGCAGGAAGTGGTTGACATGGCCGACGGCTGCATTGAGATACCGCAGTTTGGCACTAAGCACTCGCTCAACGTCTCTGTCACAGCAGGCATAGTGATATGGGAGATGGCGCGGCAGCTGCTGCGCCTATGACACACGCGCACGCCGCCAAGGCAGCCTGCAACATGACCGCCCCTACCTGCAACACACACACTCTCTCACACACCCTAAGCACCCCCTACAGCCGCCACAGGAGCGCACTGACCGCATTTTTCAATAACACACACACATCATGAAAAGACTATACATTGAGACCTACGGATGCCAGATGAACGTGGCAGACTCTGAGGTGGTGGCCGCCGTCATGCAGATGGCAGGCTATGACACATGCGACACGCCCGAAGAGGCCGACGCAATATTTCTCAACACCTGCTCAATAAGGCAAAACGCCGAAAACAAGATATACAGCCGACTCGACACACTCAACGCCGAAAGGCGCAAGGGACGCAATATAATAATAGGTGTGCTGGGCTGTATGGCCGAGAGGGTCAAGGAAGAGCTGATAGCACAACACCACGCCAACCTCGTGTGCGGACCTGACTCCTATCTGCGCCTGCCAGAGATGACGGCACAGTGCGAGGCTGGACACAATGCCATAGACACCAATCTCTCCAACACCGAGACCTACCGCGACATCGTGCCGCGGCGCATAGGAGCGTCACGCGTGAGCGGCTATGTGAGCATCATGAGGGGCTGCAACAACTTCTGCCACTACTGCATAGTGCCTTACACACGCGGACGTGAACGCTCGAGAGACGTGCAGAGCATATTGCGCGAGGTGGCAGACCTCAGAGACAAGGGCTATAAAGAGGTGACACTGCTCGGACAGAACGTCAACAGCTACGGGCTGACGCCCTCGGGCAAGCCCATGGACGGCGGCGTGTCATTCGCGCGGCTGCTCAGGCTCGTGGCACAGTCAGCACCGGAGATGAGGGTGAGGTTTACCACCTCAAACCCCGAAGACATGACCGAGGACATACTCCATGCCATAGCCTCAGAGCCTAATCTCTGCCACCATATACACTTCCCCGTGCAGAGCGGCAGCAACAGGATACTGAAGCTGATGAACAGAAAATATACGAGAGAGGACTATCTCGCCAAGGTAGAGGCTATCAGGCGCATAATACCCGACTGCGGACTGTCCACCGACATCTTCGTGGGCTATCACGACGAGACACCCGAAGACCACGAACTCACGCTGTCACTCGTGAGGGAGTGCGAGTTTGACTCCGCTTTCATGTTCAAATACTCTGAAAGACCTGGCACCTACGCCGCAAAACACCTGCCCGACAACGTGCCAGAGGAGGTTAAGACACAGCGACTCAACCAACTGATAGAGCTGCAGACGCACATGAGCGAGAGACAAAACCGCAAGGACATAGGCAAGACCTTTGACGTGCTTGTAGAAGGCTTCTCCAAACGCTCCAGAGAACAGCTCATGGGACGCACACCGCAAAACAAGGCCGTGGTGTTCGACAAAAACGGACACCATATAGGCGAGACCGTCAAGGTAAAGATTAACGACGCTACAAGCGCGACCCTGCTCGGAGAGTGTCTGTAACGACAAAACACACAAGGAATTGTCGCGGAACGCAAGGGAAAACGACTCCTTGGAAAGAGAAAAGCGGCTTTTTAAGACAAGAAAATGGCACTTTGTGATTTAAAAGTGCCACTTTAAGACGAGAAAAGAGGCACTTTGTGATTTCAAAGTGCCTCTTCTGTAAAATACGCAAACCAGTCTTACCCGTCATGATGCGTCCCTATGACGGTGGCGATCGCCGTTTTCTTCTTCATCTTCTAAACCTTATTTGCAGGTTTAATCATAAACAATTACACATGTCTGCACGACCGTGCAGATGTCATGCGTCTGCGCCGTCCTTTTTTTTCATTTACCTCACTGACGCTGCGCTGTCTTCTGAAAATTATGCGTACCTTTGCAGCATAATAGAATGTCACAATAAAACCAAGACGTCACTTATGAAAGACTTTTTCCTCGTGCTGAGACGTTTCTTGCCACCCTACAAGAAATATCTGGCCATGACCGTGTTCTTCAACATACTGTCAGCCGTGCTAAACATATTCTCCTTTGCCGCTCTCATACCCATTCTACAGATACTGTTCCGCACGGAGGGCACAGGCAAGGCCACACAGCTGATGCCATGGAGCCTCGGCGACATCAAGGAGGTGCTGGCAAACAACGCCGACTATTACGTGACGCGCATGATGGCAGACATGGGAGCCACCACGACGCTGCTTGTCATAGGCCTGTTGCTGGCTTTCATGACCTTTATAAAGACTGGAGCCTACTTTCTGTCCTCCGCCACCATCATACCAATACGCACGGGAGTGGTAAGGGACATCAGGGGCAAGCTCTACCGCAAGATTACGTCGCTGCCGCTGGGCTTCTTCTCCGAAGAGCGCAAGGGCGACATCATGGCGCGCATGTCTGGCGACGTGCAGGAGATAGAGAGCAGCATCATGGCGTCACTTGACATGCTGTTCAAGAATCCCATACTCATCATCTTCTACTTCAGCGCGCTGCTGTTCATCTCCTGGCAGCTTACGGTGTTCACCGTGTGCTTCGTGCCGCTGTTCGGATGGCTCATGGGCTATGTGGGACGCAAGCTAAAGAAGAAATCAATAAAGGCACAGGCCCTGTGGAGCGACACACTCTCGCAGGTGGAGGAGACACTCGGTGGACTGCGCATCATCAAGGCCTTTTGCGCCGAAAACAAGATGAACGCGCGCTTTGACAACATCAACTCTGCCTACCGCAACGCCATACAGAGGGTCAACATAAGACAGCAGATGGCACACCCCATGAGCGAGTTTCTCGGCACGCTGCTCATAGTGATAGTGCTGTGGGTGGGCGGTATGCTCGTGCTGGACTATGAGATGATGTCAGGACCCACGTTCATTTACTATCTCGTGATGCTCTACAGCATAATAAATCCGCTCAAAGACTTCTCCAAGGCCACCTACAGCATACCCAAAGGCCTCGCCTCCATGGAGCGCGTGGACAGGATACTGCTCGCCGAGAACAATATCAAGGAAAAGGAACAGCCCACACACATCGACAGCTTCACACACAGCATAGAGTTTCGCCATGTGTCGTTCAGATATGGCGAGCAATGGGTGCTTAAGGACATAAACCTCACCATAGAAAAGGGACGCACCGTGGCTCTCGTGGGACAGAGCGGCTCGGGCAAGTCCACACTCGTTGACCTCATACCGCGCTATTATGACGTGCAGGAGGGCGAGGTGCTGGTGGACGGCATCAACGTGAAGGATCTCGGCATACACGATCTGAGGCAGCTCATAGGCAATGTCAATCAGGAAGCCATACTCTTCAACGACTCTTTCCGCAACAACATAACATTCGGAGTGGACAACGCCACGCAGCAACAGATTGAGGAGGCGGCAAGAATAGCCAATGCGCACGACTTCATCATGCAGTCTGAACACGGATATGACACCTGCATAGGCGACAGGGGCGGCAGACTCTCGGGCGGACAGCGGCAACGCGTGAGCATAGCGAGGGCCATACTCAAGAACCCGCCCATACTCATCCTCGACGAAGCCACCTCGGCTCTCGACACGGAGAGCGAAAGGCTGGTGCAGGACGCTCTCGAAAAACTCATGAAGACACGCACCACGGTGGCGATAGCGCACAGGCTGTCTACCATAAAGAACGCCGACGAGATATGCGTGCTGCATGAGGGACGCATAGTGGAGCGAGGCACGCACGACGAGCTGCTCAAGGCTGGAGGATATTACAGCAGGCTGCACGAGATGCAGAGCTGACGCGGCAAAAGCGGAGCGACAGCTGCCGTCAACGACATACTTACACAGCAAACATTACATATCACCACTTACAAGCCATAACGATGTACTACATCATCTACCCATTGTTCTATGCCCTGTCGCTGTTGCCGTTGCGCATACTGTATGTGCTGAGCGACTGCGGGGCTATGCTGCTCTACCATATAATACGCTACCGAAGACGCATAGTGCGCAAAAACCTTGCCGCCGCCTTTCCCGAGAAGAGCGAAGAGGAGAGGGGCGAGATAGAAAGGAAATTCTACCGCTGGTTTTGCGACTATTTCCTCGAGACGGTCAAGCTGCTGAGCATCAGCGAGGGCGAATTGCGCAAGAGGCTCGAGGTAAGAGGCACGGAGGAAGTGGTACGGTGCTATGCCGAAGGGCAGGACTGTGCCGGCATACTGGGGCATCACTGCAACTGGGAGTGGCTCTCCTGCACGGGCATAGCACTGCCCGAGGGCAGCAAGATAGGACTTATATACAAGCCGCTGCGCTCAAAGGTGTTTGACAGACTGTTCCGCAGGATGAGATCGTCGCAGCCTTCGGGCATCGTAGTGGCAAAAAACGACATACTGCGTGAGATGCTCACTCTCAAAAGGCAGGGCGTGCGCCACATATTCGGCTACATCGCCGACCAGGGACCGCGCTGGACCAACATACACCTGTGGCTCAGGTTCCTCAATCAGGACACTCCCGTGTTTACGGGTGCGGAGCGCATAATGAAAAAGATGAACAACGCCGTGTTTTTCCTTGAGATGACGAGGCCTGAAAGGGGACGCTACTGTGTCACGTTCCACCTTATGACACGCGATCCCGCAAGCCTGCCCGAGCATGAGGTCACAAGGCGGTTCTTTGCCTTGCTCGAGGATTCCATACGCAGGCAACCAGAATGTTATCTGTGGAGTCACAACCGATGGAAGAGGACAAGGGAGGAGTTTGACAGACGCTTCGTGTATGAGCAGGGCAAGGTTATGCCAAGGAAAAAGGACTGACGGCGCGGCAGCACGCCACTTGTCTCACTTTCTTCTGTCGCATGCCACTTATCAATACACACGCGACCACACCTACAATCACGTTTTCTCATTTACCGCCACACACATTTCTCACACCTGACTATTCATTACGCTTATGACAAAGATAGCCTTTGACGCAAAAAGGATGGTAAACAACGCCACGGGACTCGGCAACTATGCTCGCACGCTTGTGGGAGACCTCTCGAGACTGCTGCCCGACGACTGCGAGATGCTGCTCTATAGCCCCGATGCGAGCAATGACAGACTGCGCACAGCCATACGCGAAGACCATCGCACGAGGCTCGTCACCCCAATGGGGCATGTCAACGCCCTGCAAAAGGCCCTGTGGAGGTCATGGGGAATAGTAAAGGATCTGCGCAGAGACAACGTGTCGCTCTATCACGGCCTGTCGGGAGAGCTGCCATGGGGCATACGTGCCGCAGGACTGCCCTGCGTGGTCACCATACACGACCTTATATTCATGAGACACCCCGAATACTACAATCCAATAGACGTTGCCATATACAAAGCCAAGTTTCGCATCGCCTGCCGTGAGGCTTCGAGCATCATAGCCATAAGCAAGCGCACGGCTATGGACATCATGGAGCTGGGAGGAGTGACTCCAGACCGCATAGAAGTGATATACCAGAGCTGCGGCAAGAGGTTTGGCAACGTGGTGTCCGAAGAGGCCGTAGCGGCGGCACGCCTGCGCCATGGCCTGCCTGCACGCTACGTCCTCAACGTTGGCACCATAGAGGAGCGCAAGAACGTTATGCTCGCCGTAAAGGCCCTCGCCGCACTGCCACAGGACGTGCATCTCGTGGTGGTGGGCAGACGCACGAGATATACCGACAAGGTGGAGCGATACGCACGCCAACACTCGCTCGACAACCGCCTGCACATACTCTCGGGAGTGGGCGACGGCGACCTGCAAGCCATATACCAGTCGGCGGAGAGTTTCGTCTATCCATCACGCTACGAGGGTTTCGGACTGCCAATAATAGAGGCCATACAATGCAAGCTGCCCGTGGTGGCATGCACAGGGTCATGTCTCGAGGAGGCGGGCGGACCCGACTGTCTCTATGTGCATCCCGACGACCACGAGGCTCTGGCCGCAGCCATAGCACAGACACTCAGGGGCGCGCCAAACCGCGACGCGCGCATCATGAAAAGCCGCGAATATGTAAGGCGTTTTGAAAACAATGACACGGCAAAAAGGGTCATGGAGACTTACGAGAGGCTGGGCATCATAAACAGCGGGCGTTAGCAGACGACATAACAAAGCGCACGGGACAGGCAACACGGACAAGGAACAAGGCCCGCGTGACATCCTTGACCTGCCGCATGAGCCTTTTTCACTCACACACCGCACAACGCACCACAAACACACCACACCGACAGCATGAGACACATCATCATATCGCCCGACTACGGGCATCTGCGCTACTTCATAGACACCATTCCTGAACGCATGCAACACGAAGGCACCACCATATACGAGGCACGCAACCTCATAAAGGTGATGCAGGCTCCCGACGGCACGCTGCTCAACGTGAAAAGATACCGCAGGCCTGCCCTGCCAAACAACATCGTCTACTCCACAGGCCTAAGAACGCCCAAGGGAATGAGGGCCTACCGCTACCCCACCCTGCTCCTGCACGCAGGCATAGACACTCCCGCACCCGTGGCCTACATAGAAGACCGCCACTGCGGGCTGCTCGGCATGTCCTATTTCATAAGTTTGCAATGCCCCTACCCCCACCGCCTCTACGAGGTGGCGCAGATGGACGATGCTCAAAGCCTGCCGCTCGCAAGGGCTTTCGCCACATTCACGGCACACATGCACGACAAGGGTTTCATGCACAAGGACTATTCGCCTGGCAACATACTGTGGCAAAAAGACGATGACGGCTCCTACCACTTCTCTCTCGTCGACATCAACCGCATGTACTTCGGCAAGGTGGATATGACAGAGGGATGCAGAAACTTCAGGCGGCTCTGGGGCAACAAAATGTTCTTTGAGGAGTGTGCCAAAACCTACGCCGCAGCACGAGGAATGGACGAGAAAAAATGTGTGGAGCTGACGCTCGAGGCACGAAAGAACTTCTGGACAAGCTATCTCAAACGACATGACGTGGAGTATGAGCCCGACCTGTAAATGACACGGCAACCGCCGAAGTGTGCCGCGCCCACTAATAAAAAATCTTCACCCTATCATGAGGCACACCACATCCTTTTAACAAGCACTTCTCCCCCACTCCACTACACATATAAGCCACATTTGCACACAACGCAAATGTGGCTTTTCTTGTCTTTGCCCGATACATCCCATGCCACAACGACACGCCAAGGACATGCAGACCTTTGTCTAATGGCTTTGTCCTGCACACATTTATTGAGCAATGCCGCCCCTCTCATTTGCAAAGGCGCAACACTTCTATTCACCAAGTGCCACTTTACGATTTGCCAAGTGGCACTCTACAAATCTCAAGTGGCACTTTTGCCATCGAAAAGTGCCACTTTACAAAAAGCAAGTGACCATGCGCCTGTCCACAACTGCCACACGGCATTTTACAAGTGACACGAGAGAGTTTTCAACAGCACATTGCATAACTGTGGATAACTCATTTAACTCATTGATTTACACTTTATACATATCAACAAATTGTTGTTTACATGTGGATATTTGACTGTATGCTCACGGCTTATACACACATTTATCCACAACACAGGTCGTTTCCTGTACACAGGCATGACACTTAATATATAACAAAGACTCAGTCTGACTTCCTGAAACACTCAGAAAGCTCCATGTCAGGCGCATATTAAATAAAAAGAATGTATATACAGGGATTTGTCAAATGCACAGCGCACACCTGTAAAGCGACATTTCACAGGTTATAAACAATATTGCAAAATACTGTGGATAACTCTATAACATACTGAAACAAAACATTATGCTATTAACAAAACCGTGTGAAAATGCGCGCTTATCCACCTCTCGGCAGCCACGCCTGTCATTTGCCTGTCCACACAGGCAACAATCCTCACACAAACAGCCTTTCTGATGACGACAGAGAGGCTGGCAACAGGCGGCAAACGAGGCTTTGCTGTGGCTGTAAAGGCACGACACATACACAAACTCTCGTGTTTGCACGCATACAGGACGCAAACAGCCGTCTTGCGATGCACCACGACACCTACACCTGTGGATAACTC
>CAMGFM010000027.1 GCA_946055365.1 uncultured Prevotella sp.
TGCGGCTCAGTTCGTTTTCGAAAGCGGATGCAAAGGTATGGCTTTTTATCCTTTCCGCCAAATGTTTTGCAGAGAAATTTCAATTTTATTGCGGATTTTATGCGAAACTTGACCAATGTCAATTGGCAAAGGGTCAAACACACCCTATATATTATGTTCACATCAAAAATATCATTCCACGTCATTGCCGTCGCAACACATTATCTTTACTGGCAGGATTACATAGATGCAGGCAAACACCCTCTATAAACATCCAGCAAGCGGTCGCCCATACATATTATATATAAGCACGCAAGCAAGCTATTCCGGACCTACGCTCAACGCGATGCCTGCACCCTCTTGCCCAACCACCGACGCAGCGGCTCGTCATAACACAGCATACAGATGACGGCAAGCAGAATGGCGATGAAGAAAAGAGCCGTCGGAGTGGCGTAAGGCGACGACCCGAAAGGACGCTGCCCCGTATTGAGCCAATGTATATAAAGATAAATCAGCGGATAGTGTACAGCATAAAGCGGATAGGACAGCCTACCAATAAAGCTGACGACACTCTGCGCCCTACCCCTTACGACTCCCGTTGCGCCATACCACACGATGAGCGGGAACGCGAGACACACCACAAAACACTGATAGACGGGATTGAGGGGCTGAATGGAAAACAGCGTAGTGAGACTCGGGACAGACAGGAGCAGCAACAACGCCACGGCACAGACCGCAAAAGCTGAAGAATGAGTGCCGTCAGACTTACGGTTGCGGAACATGCGCGCCAACAGGAGTCCTGCGGGATAGGCAAAGAGCAGGCGCAGCAAGCCGCCAAAGAGGTTATAAGGCTCGGACGACCATCCATAGGCGATGCTGTTATAGTCGCCGAGAAGAGCATTGACCAGAAGAGCGACAGCCATTGCCGCCACCCACCACCTGAGCAGACGCGTGGACAGCCTGCGGAGGGCCACGACATAGAGCAGGCTGCCTATATACTCAAAAAACAACGACCAGTGAGGCCCGTTCAACGGGAAAGCCTCGTAATTGCCGCGCACGTCAAGGCTGCCTGGCACAGGCATCAGCACAAGAGCGAAAAGCACCGCAGCGGCAAGCACCAGCCACGACACATGCGTGCCGTCCCAACGCACGCAGCCCTGCATCGCATAGCAAACGACACCAATAAGCACTCCCATCACCACCATGGGGTGAAGACGTATGAGACGACGGCGTATGAAGCCGCCCGTAGTGAGCCTGCCGTCGGCGAGACGGGCATCGTAGGCATGTCCCATGACAAAACCTGAAAGGATGAAAAAGAAATCCACCGCCATGAAACCATGGTAGAAATGCTGCTCGGCAGCACCCTCGGAGAATGCTATGGCCTCAAAAAGATGATACACCAGCACGGCAATCGCCACGATGCCACGCATACCGTCAAGAATGTCGTAACGTTTTAGCATAGAAGATTATGATTAAAAAAGGTTTTTGTGATAAATTCAACGTGAGTGACGCACACTGCACCGTGCGCAAAGTTTCATTTCAAGGTTAGTTAGGTGCCGACTTATGGTGGCTAAAGATTCTCCTCGCTTATGCTAAAGTACCTTTTTGCGCCGCACGCAAACAGCACTGGCATTAACGGAGAAGCCCCATGAGAAACGGGAAGAACACAGCGAGAGAGACGGGGCGGCATGCAAGAATCTTGAAAGACCCCACGAAACCCCAAACCCACACAGCCCCAAGACGCAGCCCTCCGCCTCACGGGTGCGACACGCCTCCGCTCAGTTCACAGTCGGCAGCAGGAGATGTTCAGCAAAGGCAAAAAAAAATCCCCGCGGCATCCCAATTAAGGGAAAACCACGAGGAAACACCCCTGTGGGCGTTGACGGATTCGAACCGCCGACCCTCTGCTTGTAAGGCAGATGCTCTAAACCAGCTGAGCTAAACGCCCTTTTGCTCTAACAGTAGCTTTAGCAATGTTGCTTAGTTCCTTAAAGCGAGTGCAAAGGTATGGAATAATTTTGATTGCTCCAAATTTTTCAGCCACTTTTTTCAGAAAAACATCAAAAAAAAGTGCGAAAAGAGTCCCGAGAGACTGTTTTTGCACTTTTTCCCGGCTGTTTCTGTCTGTTTTCAATCCTTTTCTATCAGCACGACGGCATATGCAGAAATACCCTCCATGCGCCCCGTAAACCCGAGTTTTTCGGTAGTCGTAGCCTTTATAGACACATTTTCCACGTCTGTGTCCATGACTTCAGCCAGACATCTCTGCATTTCGGGTATATGGGGATTGAGCTTTGGCTTCTCTGCGCACACCGTAGCGTCGATGTTGCCCACACGATAGCCCTTTGCAGCGAGCAGCTCCACAGTCTTGCGCAGCAATATCTTGCTGTCTATGTCAAGCGTCTCATCGGCAGTGTCGGGGAAATGATAGCCGATGTCGCGCATGTTTGCCGCTCCGAGCAGTGCATCGCAGATGGCATGTATCAGTACGTCGGCATCACTGTGCCCGAGCAAGCCAAGAGGATAGTCGAGCCTTATGCCCCCGAGCCACAGTTCACGCCCCTCAACGAGCCTGTGAACGTCATAGCCGAAACCAGTACGTATTTTCATAGCTATATATTATTCTTTTATGTTATGTCCTAAGAAAAAAAAGAGTGTCGTCATGCCCCGTCACACTGCCCTTCTCAAGCCAATGTCTGGAGCATCACATCTTGAAAAAAGTGCGAGACCAACAAAGCAAAAGCCCCGCGCCGCCGAGACCGTGTGTCTCCCAGCGCGCCATGCCTATCTTCTGAAGAGATCCTTTATGCCGTCCATGTCAAAGCTGAGAGTGAAACGGAGAGTCTGGTCAAGCGGATTGCTCTTGGCAGTGGCTATCACATAGCCGGCATCAAGCGAAAACACATTCATGCGAAAGCCTGCGCCGACGGTGAAATACTTGCGGTTGCCCTTGTTTTCGGACTCGTGGTGATAGCCAGCCCTGACAGAAAACTGGTCGTGGTAGACATATTCGGCACCAACGCTCCACTGTATCTCCTGCAACTCCTCCTTGAAACCGCCCGGAGCGTCGCCAAAGCTCTTGAAAATGCCCGAGATGGACGACACGTCATAGTAGTCTTTCTGCACACGCTCCTCATAGTCTTCCGTTGACTCGCCCTCCATCTGCTTGGGATAGGTAGGCACCAGCAGTTTGTTGGCATCCGCGGATATGGAGAAGCGGTTATACTCGTCTACGGGAATGACGAGCGATGCTCCAATGCGCAGGTTGGTGGGTATAAACTCAGAGTTGACATCACCGCCAAAGGATATTTTTGAGCCTATGTTAGAAATGTTCATGCCCAGACCCAGCTGACACTCACGCGAACCTATATTGATATAGTTCTGATAGTACGTGGCAAGGTCTACGGCAAAGGCACTTCCTGGCGACGTGTCGTCAGTATAGTCATAAGTAAGGTCAGAGTAAATCCATCTGACGGCAGCAGCCAAAGAGAATTTCTCGCTGAGCATGAGCGAATAGGCCACGTCCACAGACATCTCATAAGGGTTTATGGTCATGGAGTTGGCCTCGTCCTCGCCCATATTGGTGTAGACCTCGCCGAGAGAGAAGTATCTCAGCGATGCAGACACAGCCGAATAGTCGCCAATGCGATAGTAGCCTGCGAGGTAGGCAAGATCCATGTCGCTCACAAGCTGCCTCAGCCACGGCGTGTAGTTAAGGGCCACGCCAGCCCTTGATATTGTGAATGGATATTTGGCGGGGTTCCAATATTGCGACACGACATCAGGATCGGTGGCTGCGCCCACGTCGCCCATACCAGCCGCCCTTGCGTCAGGCGCGATGGACTGTGATGTGACGGAGGTGTTCACGGGATTGAACATATTTTGCTTGTCTTGCGCCATGAGCGGCAGGGCGAGGCAAAATGTCAGCACCGCCAAAAGAGATTTTGTCCTTATTCTCATCATTAAAATGTATTATCTTGTTTCTTATATGTATTGACTGTTGATGGCATATCATTTACACAAACGCCGAAGATGCCCTTTTATTGTCCTGACTGGCAGGCAAAATCGTCTTTTTGCCACACACGCGCAGCCGCCATGCCTAAAGAGACGGGCGAGACACTCATGCTCATTTGCCTATGACGATGAGCTTACGTGCCTTTGACACGCTTGTGGCACCGTCTGAGGTGACAAACGCGCGATAGAGATACACCCCCGTGTCAAGACGCTGTCCGTTGTCGAGCGTGAGGTTCCAGTCCATCTTATAGACAGAGCCGTCTGACACGCCCTCCTCCTCATGTCGCCAGAGCAGTCGTCCGCTCATGTCAAGCACCTCTATCGCCACATGCAGAGACGAGCCGCTGCGGTCGTGTGTCAGCACGAATGTAGTGTTGTCGCGTGCGGGGTTTTCGGTGCATGAAAGCACCACTGCGGGCTTCACGCCCTTGTCCACGCTAAACGACAGCTGTGCTATCGACACATTGTTGAGTATGTCCCACGCCCTGAAGAGCAGGGTGTGCGGGCCCGGCTCAAGCTCTGGTATATTATAATATGTAGAGCCAGACGTGTAGCTGCCAAAGTCAAACTCAAAATTGTCGTTGAGCGAATAGGTCATCTCCATCCTGCCGTCAATGATGAGCTGCATGTCATGTCCTATGCCTGCCCCCGAGGCATTGATGCCGTCCTTGTCGGTGATTTCCGCGACAAAATAGGGAGAGGCGTTGACGCTGCCGCCGTTCACAAATGACGGCGAGTTGAGATAGCAATAGATAGACGGGCCTATGGAGTCGTTATATACCTCCTCGCTGCCGCCGAGTATGAAGCTCGAACTGTGTCCGTGGGCTGCCACGGTGTGGCTGTCGTTGATGGCAAACACGTTTATCAGTCCTGTCTCATCACTATAGTTGATGTCGCGAGGCACGGCAAACTCAAAGGTGAACTCGCCGTCCTTCACCGTGTTGGAGCCATTATACACTGTCTTCGTGCGGTCGGTGTAGGTGTAGGGTCCTGCGGCAGAGCCTGCGTTGTCGCGCGTGGTGATGGTCTCGAGGTTGTCTCGCACGGTCAGAGTCACCGTCCCGTTAAAGTCGGGCATGTCTGCCACATGTCCGTTCAGCCTTGCGAGCTGCCCAGCCTTGATATACACCATGCCAGAGCCGTCTGCCACATCCACGCCGTTGATGTTGTCTATCACGATGCGCGCCGTGGGCAGTTGCAGGCGCAGTGCAGGGTCGCCGAGCAGGGTGTAATGGAGGGTATTCTCGGCAAGTTTCTGATAAGTGATGTCGTTTTTTGCCCTCCTCTGCGCCTCGCCCACGGCAAGTGGCCTGCCGTCCTCATCATAGGTCAGCACATGCTTCATGAAAAAGGAGTTGATGTCGGTATTGTAATTGGCAAACACCGTGCGTGCCGTGCCAAAGAACATCACGGCACCGCCCTTTGGGTTTAGCACGGCGGTCTCCCCCACCGTGTCGTCAACGCCGTCAAAAGGCATGATGTCGCATGAGGCGGTAATCCAGAGCGGATAGACCTTGTTGGAAAACGCCGCAAAATCAGTAATGCGCAACACCCTCTCGTGCGAGAGCTGTATCTCAGAGCCGTGACCTGCATAGTCCATCACGAGCGCACCCTGCTGTTGCTGGTGACTGATGATAGATGTCACCTCGGGATAGGTATATCCAGCAGCCGCGGAGACACGCGTGTAGGAGTCCCACATCACTTTCTTCACGACATACTCAGGATGAGCCGCTATCACTTGGTTAGCCACCTTGTCAACGTCTTTCATGTGTATGTTGGCATCGCCATCGTCGCCCATAAACATGATGGTGTTCTGCCAGTCACCGCCATTGGCGTTGGCGGCATAGGCCAATGTCTTGTCCACGATGACCTTTGCGTTTTTCTCGTCGGTCACGGGAAAACGTCCCACAGCCACGTCCAGCTTGTCGATGTACATGGGCTTGGTGCCTTCGCCGTCGTCAAGCATACAGAAGAAGCCGTCGTCGACATAGCAATATCTCTTGTCAAAGGAGTTCTCGCCCTCATAGGCCAGCAGGAAATCGTCGGGATTGTATTTGCTGCAAGCAGAGGTGAGCATACGGTTGTCCCACACACAGTCGCCGAAGAGCAACAGATATTTCGGGGCATCGCCATCACCCTGCGCACGGTCATACATCATCTTGAGATACCTGCGGTAGGCCGACGCATCGGGCGTGCCGCTCGAAAACTCGTTGTAGAGTTCGCCAGCGGTAACAATAACCACAGACATGCCGTCTTGCTGTTCGTGAAACTCCTTTATGCGCTGCGCCTGGGCAAGGAGCTTTTGTGACGTGGGTATAATGATTATCATGTCGGCATTGGCATCTGCATGGCGATCCTGATTGGCTGTCTGACACACATACTCAGGCACGGGCAGAGATGCGGAGCCGAGATCGGCCATCGGCATGGGCTCATCCCACACCATAGAGACATAGTCAAGGCGCATGGGATTGCTGCCCCCCAACACCCTAAGCTCCACCGTGTTTTTGTCAAGCCCGCCATAGCCGCCTACAGTGAACGTGCCT
Organism: uncultured Prevotella sp.; assembly: GCA_946055365.1. Taxonomy (GTDB): domain Bacteria; phylum Bacteroidota; class Bacteroidia; order Bacteroidales; family Bacteroidaceae; genus Prevotella. The sequence goes on from CAMGFM010000027.1 coordinate 6,537, forward strand.
GTCTTCTCGCAGCCGAAGATATACGTTGGCTCATTGTTGGTGGTGGTAAGACGACCCACGACAGAATCATTGTATAGCACCTCCACCGAGCAGTAGTTTGACGAGGACACATTGACACACAGCGTGCCAGACTTGGCAGACGGGTTGGCAGGGAACGTGCATTTGAATGAGCCGCCAGCCACAGTCTGCCTTGAGTCATAGAGATTGCGCCCTCCATGAAACCATGCGTGGCCGTCCACCTCATAAAGCTGATGGAAATGTTCGGGCGCAGGATAATACATCGCCCTGAAAGCGTCAGCGTCAATGGTAGCGACGGGCGTGTCGCCCTGCGTTATGAAATAATATCCATAGTCAGAATAGAAGTTGCGGGTGCGCTTGAGCGATGTCGCGTTAGACCACGACACGGGTCCGCGCGCATAAAACATGCGCCTGCCATCATGCTCGCATATCGGCACCTCCATCAGGTCGTCATGCGACACGAGGTCAGAGGCATAAAGGGTCTCGTTGATAAGGTTGCCGCCATAGCCATAGACTTTTATCTTGGACAGGTCGGTAAAGCCTGCCTGCCTTATCAACGACTCGGTGAGCAGAAACACGCCCGTGTCGCTCACCCTTATCTTAGCCCACTTGCCCTCTCTCAGCACGCTGTGCGCGGCATATCTGTCGGCAGGGAGTACATCCACGATGTCTGTGTCGCCATCCGTGCCTCCATCGTCAGACCCAGTGCCATTGCCGTCGTCAGGCTTCACACGCGAGACCGTCGCCGACACGCTGACGGCACTGCGGCGCAGCATGAAGCTCACGAGAAACTGGTATTTTCCGTCACGATAGACCACGGGGCAGAAAGACGTGAACAGCGACGGACGCTTGCGGTCATACACCACACGGCTCTCCACGACGGGCATGGCAGGCGGCATGTCGGGTGTCAGGCTACGATAGCGTGACACTTCGGCGGCAGGCATGTCAATAAACTCAGGGTAGACGATGTCATAGCTGTAGAGCGTGTCGCGGTGACAGCCCGACAGACTCTCCATGAGCTGAAACTCTGGAGCAAACGAGTCTACCCTCAGCTCGTCGGCTGTGAGATTGTAGAACTTCTGGGCATTTGCCGTGAGCAACGCAAATGCCGCAAACAAGAGAGCTGTTATGTGGCGTAATGTCATAAATAGTCTATTTACAGTTGAACGACAACACCTTTCGGTCTTCTATATATCCCTCCAAAGCGTCGTCAATGTGAACGGGGCCCACGCCTGCCGGCGTGCCTGTGTAGAGCAGGTCGCCCGTCTTGAGCGTGAAATACCTGCTGATGTACTCTATAAGCTCATCCACCTTGTAGAGCATGTCAGAAGAGCATCCCTCCTGCACGGTCTTGCCGTTGATGTCGAGGTGAAAGTGTATGGACTGTATGTCGCGAAACTTGTCCACACTCACCCATTCGCCTATTGCCGCCGAGCCGTCAAAGCCCTTGCAGAGCTCCCAAGGCTTGCCCTCGGCACGCAGACGGCTCTGCAGCTCGCGTGCGGTGAAGTCAATGCCCACGGTCACGGCATCATAATATCTATGGGCGAAACGCTGCGGGATGGACTTGCCCAGCTTGCAGATGCGCACCACCAACTCTGTCTCATAGTCAATGCGCCCGAGATGGTCAGGCACGAAGAATGGCTTGTGATCCTTGAGCAATGCAGAGTCGGCCTTGGTAAATATCACAGGCTCCTCTGGTTTAAATAACGCACCATGCAACTCTTTATTGTGTAGGATGTAGTTCATGCCTACCGCAAATATCTTCATAGCACAAATTTATTTTGTGAGATTGTCACACGCGCCGACAGTCCACGGCCTCCTTTCTGGCAGACGGGGAGTCGCCAAAACAACCCGTTTGCAGGCGGCAAAACGCAGTTCTTTCAGCACAAGACGCGACTCACTGGCGACAACGGGTGACCCCATGCCTGCAAAGCGGCACTTGAGGGCAAGAAAAGCGCGACTCTGCGACCGCAAAGCGGCACTTGCTGACATGCAAAGTGCCACCCCCACGCCTGCGAGGCGCGTCTATGGCCATCATATTGCTGGCTTAGGAGCAGCAATATGCCGCCCATCGCCAGCTGACGCAGAAAGACAATCTCTGTTAAGACACAAAAAGGAGCCGCCAAAGAGCTGTCCACCCTTTTACGACTCCAATATTATTTAAATGTGTATCCTTGTCAAGACAACAACGATTACTCAGCAGCAAGAGTGAAGCGAGTGTATGCGACAATCTTAAGATCCTTATCCTGGCTCTTGAGATAGTCTGACACGCTCTGCTTGTCGCCGTCGCCAAACTGGAACTCCTGACAGATGAGACAGTTCTCCTTGAGGAACTTGCCCACACGGCCCTTGGCGATGTTCTGTATCATGTTCTCGTTGAGGTTGGCAGCCTTCTCGGCAGACACAGCCTCCTTGATCTCGCGATACTTGGCGGCATCAGCCTCGGTAATCCATCCCTTGCCGATGTTTGACTGGATGTGGTCGTCAGAGTCGAAGTGGTTAGGATTGAGACCAGCCTTCTTTACAGCCACCTCAACAGCCTTTTCAATCTGCTCGTCCTTGGTCTTCTGCACAGCCACGTTATACTCGTTCTGCTTGATCTCCTCAGACACAGAAGCCTCGTCGAGGGCGATGGGCTTCATGGCAGCCACCTGCATTGCAATCTTGTGTCCTGCCTCAGCGTTGTCCTGGTTGAGCTGAACCATAGTGCAGAGAGTGTGCTTGTTCATGTGGTCATAGACCTCGATGTTCTCGCCAGTAAGCACGTTGTAACCGTCAAGCTCCATCTTCTCACCAGTGATGCCTGAACGCTGTGTAACGGCAGACTGCACGTCAGCCTCGCCAAGCGGGAGAGCCTTAACCTCATCGAGGGTCTTGCACTGTGCGCTGATAGCGGCATCAAGGATGTCAGAAGTCAGCTTGATGAAGTCAGCACCGTTTGCCACGAAGTCAGTCTCACACTTGAGAGCAATCATTGCGGCAAACTCACCTACCTTCTTAACGAGTACGCAACCGTTAGATGTCTCGCGGTCAGAACGCTTTGCAGCGATAGCGAGTCCACGCTCACGGAGCAGATCCTTAGCCTTGTCGAAATCACCGTCAGCCTCTGTGAGAGCCTTCTTTACGTCAGCAAGACCTGCGCCGGTCATTGCACGGAGTTTCTTGATGTCTTCTATTGAAACAGCCATTGTTGTTGTTTTTGATTTTTAAAGTTTGATGTATTGAATTTCCTTTCTTACCAAGGCGGCATTGCATCCGCCTTAACCCAAAAATCGGAAACTCTCTAATCCAGGACCGTTCAACCTTGTAAGTTAGAGAATTTCCGACCTTATATTATATCACATGTGTGCGTTGTGTATGTCCCTTCTATGCGCCCCGTTGTGCGAGTTGTCAGGCGAGACATGCGTCTGCACCATGACAATAATTACTCGGCAGCGTCAGCCTCGGGAGCCTCCTCCTTGCGTGCCTTGCGCGGAGCCTTTCCCTCTTTCTGCTCTGCGGCAGCCTTCTCGTCAGCCTTCTCTACCTTACGCTCCTCAAGACCCTCGGCGATGGCGGCGCAGCAAGCAGAAAGCACTACGTCGATAGAATCCTTAGCATCGTCGTTTGCAGGGATGATATAGTCTATGTTGCGTGGGTCAGAGTTGGTGTCAACCATAGCAAACACGGGTATGCCGAGACGGTTAGCCTCTCTCACGGCGATGTTCTCCTTCATCACGTCGATGACAAAGAGTGCGCTCGGGAGACGTGTAAGGTCAACGATAGAGCCAAGGTTCTTCTCCAGTTTGGCGCGCTGGCGTGTCACCTGAAGCAACTCACGCTTGGAGAGCTTCGAGAATGTACCGTCGTTCATGAGCTTGTCGATGTTCGCCATTTTCTTTACAGCCTTACGG
>CAMGFM010000028.1 GCA_946055365.1 uncultured Prevotella sp.
AGCTAGCGTTCATCCTGAGCCAGGATCAAACTCTACATTGTAAAATTTCTTTATAACGTAGCCCCGAAAGGCTTTGTATTCTTTTTCCTGCCAGAACGCTTCCTTTATTTATTGAGCTGTCAACCTTAAGTCTTAAAGACTCTCGAATTAACGGTTCGTTTTCTACCCAAACGACATGACCGTCAGGTCTTGCCGCTTGCTTCTTGTACTACTTGTCTGTTTATGAAATCTATTCAAAGAACTCTTTTCTTGTCGCTTCGGGAAGCATCGTTGTTTCTCGAAAGCGTTTGCAAAGGTATAGCAAATTTTGTTTACATGCAAGTCTTTTGCAAAAAAAATTACGAAAAAGCTGTTTTTTTGCAATGCTTATTGATTAAAATCAAGAGAAAAGAGCCATTTAAGGCACATTTAAACCATTTTTCTTGCTTTTAGCTATTTACCTTATAGTCTCAATTAATAAATTAACACCATCAACAGCCTGCCCCTCCAATATGGAGTGACGCATGGCATGTTCAACAATTATTGTCCTTTGGTATCACCAGGCACAATATGATATAAACAATAATCCCACTGAAGCAGGTGAAGAACGTGAGCAGCACATAAGCCACTCTCACGATGGTGGGGTCAAACCCAAGATATTCCCCCAATCCACCCAACACGCCTGTAAGGGTCTTGTTTGTGGATGATTTTACCAGTTTTTTTTGCATAACCGTTTGTATATGTTTTTGTTCTTACTATATATATAAGATGTAAGACCTCGTTGAAAAGTTGCAATGTCTTGATGTTTTTTTGCATTTTGCCCACAGATGCCCCGAAAGAGCAAAGTCGCCGCCATGACAGTGCCGCATTGCCACGCATATCACCACATGAGAGACTTGAAAACAAGTATCATGGCAACGCGACACGACATCAGAGAGACCACGGAGTGTCATCAAGATTTCCAAAGTGCCACTTGGCACGCATCAAGTGCCACTTGAAAAATGTAAAGTGCCACCTGAGCAATGCAAAAGTGCCACTTTGCCGCCACAAGGCAGCGATGGCTACCGGCTCAAGAGCCAAGACACGCCATGAACTATTCCACCATGCCAGGCACGATGGCACTCAGTCCGCTTATGACCTGCTCTCTTGTGACATCCTCCTTAATAACTATGATGATGGTGTCGTCACCTGCGATGGTGCCAAGTATCTCTTCGATGTGACTGTTGTCGATGTTGTAGGCTATGGAACTGGCATAGCCGGGGCGCGTGCGTATGACTGCGATATTGCCAGAGAAATTTATGGATCTATAGCCCGGTATGCGCATCATTTCGGAAGCCATGCGCGGATTGGGTATGCGCTTATACATGGTCTCATTGGGCAACACATATACATAGCGTCCGTTCATGCTTGCTGCCTTTGCCACTTTCAACTGCTTGAAGTCACGGCTGAGAGTGGCCTGCGTGACCTTGAACCCCTCCTTTGCCAATGCTTCAAGCACATCCTCTTGACTTCCGAGCTCCTTGCTTGATATTATCATCTTCAGAGTCTCTATTCTGTCCGCCTTTGATTTCATTATCCGTATATTTATGCGTTTAACGGCTGCAAAATTATTTGTTTGTTTAGAAACAACCAAATATTCATGTATAAAAATACGTAAACAAGATTAAGAAAAGCAGGATTTATACAAGCCAAGTCAAAAAGGCGGCATGTCATAATGCCCACTTACGCAACGTTTGCCTTATAAGGGGCAAAAGAAATTGGTGACAAGCCACAAATGAGAGAGCCGCATCAAACAAACATTGCACCCCATAAGCCTGTCACAAGACTCATGAGGTGCAATGCAAAAAGAGCCTACACAGCCCTTGCGGTGAGATATGAAAGCCTTACATCACTCCTGGCAGCCAAGAGGCAAGCACATAGCCTGCGCCAAGCAGCCATGCCCACAACATGGCAGCAAGCACAAAGGGCTTTGCGCCGGCCTTGCGGAACTTGTCGATGCTTGTCTCCGCTCCGAGGGCGGCCATAGCCATGGTGAGAAGGAATGTGTCAAACGTGTTTATGCCGTCAACGACTGCGGCAGGCAGAAGCCCGAGAGAGTTGAAACCGATGACAACGAGGAAGAGTATGGCAAACCAAGGTATGGAAATCTTGGCCTTGGGCGCGGCCGACTCTCCATCAGAAGCCTCACTGGCACGCGCCGCCACGTTTCTTGCCACCATAAAGGCAAGCACGAGAAGCACTGGCACGAGCATCATGACGCGTATCATCTTGACGATGATGGCAGAATTGCTTATGGCAGGGCTCATGGCGTTGGACGCTCCCACCACATGCGCCACCTCATGGAGGGTGCTGCCAGTGTAGAGTCCCATCTGCGTGTCGTCAAAACCGAGTATTCCTGCACGATACATCACGGGATAGAGAAACATGGCAAGCGTGCCAAAGATGACAACCGTGGCAACCGCTACCGCCGTCTTGTAAGGCTTGGGGCGTATGGCACCGTCCACGCCCAGCACAGCCGCCGCGCCACATATCGCACTGCCGCATGACGTGAGCAGGGCTATGCTGCGGTCTATCTTAAGCAGCCTGCCCAGACCCACGCCAATGAGTATGGTGCTGACAACGATGACCGCGTCTGCCACCACTGCCGTCATGCCCACCGCCATCACGTCCTGAAACGTGAGACGGAAGCCATAGAGAATGATGCCGAAGCGCAGCACACGCTTGCTACAGAACACTATGCCAGGCACCCAAGTGTCGGGCAGGTTGTTGCGCAGGCTGTTGGCATAGAGCATACCAAGTATTATGCCCACCACCATGGGGCTTAGCGAGAGTGCCTTGACCCAGTCCATGCCTCCTATATAGAAAGCCGCACACGCAAACAACGTCATGAGCAGCACGCCGTGAAGCATGCTGCCCTGTTTTTCTGTAATATTAAAAGCCATTAGAGCAACTGTTTTATAAGTCGGCTATCTACTTGTCAGTCTCTGGATCTGCCGAATATGCGCAGCAGATAGAGGAAGAGGTTTATAAAGTCAAGGTAGAGCGTGAGCGCACCGAGCACAGCATATTTCTGCACACCCTCGCTCGCGTCGGGAGCGGCAAGAAACATCTGCTTTATCTTCTGTGTGTCATAGGCTGTAAGCCCCACGAATATAAGCACGCCCACATAACTGATGATGCGATCAAGCCCACTGCTTGCAAAAAACATGTTGGCAACAGAAGCAATAATGATGCCTATGAGAGCCATAATGAGTATTTTGCCCATGCCCGTAAGGTCGGTCTTGGTGGTATAGCCCACAAGAGCCATCGCTCCGAATGTGCCTGCCGTTATTAAGAACGTCTTTGCTATCACAGTCATGGAGTAAGCGAAGAAGATGACCGAAAGCGTGATGCCGTTAATCACAGAATAGGCGAGGAAAAGCAGGGTGGCAGTGGCGAGAGACATCCTGTTTATGCCTGACGACAAGCCTATCACAAGCCCAAACTCGGCTATGATAAGCCCCCAGAACAGCAGTCTGTTGTCAAAAATCACATACATGAGCGACTCCTGTGTCGCCACGCCATAGGCTGTGATGCCCGTCACGGCAAGAGCCAAGGCCATCCACACAAACACCTTGCGCATAAGCACTGACACAAGCGAGCCGTCAACGATCCTTGAGTAGGAGTCGAAGTTGCGGTTAACGCCCGAATAATTGTTCAAATCATTTGTTTTCATTGTTCTTTTAATTTAAATGTTGTTGCTGTTACATTATTACATATATAGAAGTCGCGACTCTGCATGTGTCCTCGACACATTATATTATATATGGCTCGCGACTTCACATTGCCGCCTACACATTATATTATATATAGCTGTCACGACTCCAGATGCCGTCGCTACACCCAAGCCTTGCGCGTCGGCACCTGCGCACGCGCAAATGGCGGTGTGCGCAAGTGTGAACGCCATGTCAGGCGTGCTGACGTTATATTATGTGCAGTATCCTAAGCACGTCGTTGAGATTGGCGAGCAGCATCAGCAAGAGCAATATGCCTATGCCTATATACTCAGCCCACAGCATGAAGTTTTCTGACGGCTTGCGGCGCGTGACAATCTCATAGAGCAGAAACAGCACATGCCCTCCGTCAAGCGCAGGTATGGGCAGTATGTTCATAAATGCGAGAATGATGCTGAGGAAGGCCGTCATGAGCCAGAACTTGTGCCAGTTCCACTGTGTGGGGAACATGCTGCCGATGGCGGCGAAGCCTCCGAGCGACTTGGCACCCTCTGCCGTGAACACATACTTGAGGTCTCCCACATAGCCAGACAGCACATTGCAACCGTATCTCACGCCTGCGGGGAAGCTCTCAAAGAAGCCATATTCCACATGTGTCTTCTTGAACTCTGGCGATTTGGTAGTGAAGCCAAAAAGGAAGTCATCTCCCATCACGCCCTTGGTAGTGACATTGCACATGTGGCCGTTTGCCTCGCGCTCAAGCGTGACGCTGACCGTGAGAATCTTCATGCTGTCGGCGTGGGTGTGAGCCGCATTGTCGAGGGATGTCCTGAGCCTGTCCATAATGTCCCTGAAGGCGTTGTAGCTGCTCACTGTCATGCCGTTGACAGCCACTATGCGGTCGCCCTTGCGAAAGCCCATGCGCTCTGCGAGTGACTTCGGGCAAACGCTGTCGACGTTGGCAGGAGTGTAAGGAGACACAAAGACGGGCTTTGACTTGAACATTTGCAGCAGGTCAAGGTCGCCCGGCAGGCCGACAGTCATGGGTTTGCCGTCGCGCACCACACGCGCCTCCCTTGCAACCGACAGGTCGCGGAAGAGATCAGGGCCAAACTCCTTGAAGTCGCCGCGCTCCGTGCCGACGAGAATGTCATGATCCTTAAAGCCGAGAGCCTTTGCCTCACTGCTGAACACCATGCCCTCGGTCATGTCCTTGGGCATGACATAGGTCTCGCCCCATGTGAATAGACACATGGCATAGATGAAGAGCGCGAGAATGAAGTTCACCAGCACTCCGCCTATCATTATAAAGAGCCTCTGCCACGCCGGCTTGGAGCGAAACTCCCATGATTCGGCAGGCTTCTTGAGCTGTTCGGTGTCGAGAGACTCGTCCACCATGCCTGCTATCTTGCAATATCCTCCGAGCGGCAGCCATCCCAACCCATAGGCGGTGTCGCTGTTCTTGGGCTTGAACTCAAAGATATGAAAGAAAGGGTCAAAGAATAGATAGAATTTCTCCACTCTTACGCCAAAGAGCTTGGAGAAAAAGAAGTGTCCTCCCTCGTGGAGCAACACAAGCAGCGATATGGCCATCATGAACTGGAGGGCCTGAATGAGTATTGTTTCCATCTGAAAATGTATGTTCTGTTTTTAGGATGCCTTTTTGTGATAGTATGTCGTGTGCGCTATTGTCTTGCGAGCAGCGAGGCGGCTATGCGTCGCGCCTCGGCATCGGAGTTGAAGTAGTCGTCATAGGCAGGTGTCTGTATGAACGTGGCCTTTGCCATAGTCTGCGCGATGATGTCTGCCATGTCAAGGAAGCCGCAGCGATCCTTGCGGAACGCCTCGTTCACCACCTCATTGGCGGCGTTCAGCACACAGGGCATGTTGCCGCCCTTGCCTATTGCCTCATAGGCCATGGCAAGGCAGCGAAAGCGTTGCATGTCTGGCTCAAAGAACTCCAGAGGCTGACTGAAGAAGTCGAGTCGCGGTCCCTCGAGGCTGAGACGCTCGGGAAAAGAGAACGCATACTGTATGGGCAGCCTCATGTCTGGCACTCCCAGCTGTGCCTTTACGCCTCCGTCGCGAAACTGCACCGCACTGTGTACGACCGACTGCGGATGCACCAGCACCTGTATCTTCTCCGGGGCGACGCCAAAGAGCCATTTGGCCTCTATCACCTCAAATCCCTTGTTCATCATTGACGCAGAGTCGATGGTGATCTTCGCCCCCATGTCCCACGTGGGATGCTTCAGCGCGTCGGCAGCCTTTACCGTGCGCATCTCGTCGAGCGAGAAATTGCGGAAGGGTCCGCCCGATGCGGTGAGCAGTATCTTCTCTATCTCGTTGTCGCCCTCTCCCACTATGCTCTGGAATATAGCCGAGTGTTCAGAGTCGACGGGCAGGATGTCCGTATGATGCTTTGCCGCAAGGCTACAGATGAGTTCGCCTGCCACCACAAGCGTCTCCTTGTTGGCAAGGCATATCTTCTTGCCTGCCCTGATGGCATGTATCGTGGGCGAAAGCCCCGCAAAGCCCACCATGGCGGTCAGCACCATGTCCACCGGGCCTGCCTCCACCACCTCGTCAAGAGCCTTTGCCCCTGCATACACCTTTATGTCGGGCATGTCAGAGAGCTGTTCCTTGAGGCGGTCATACAAAGACTCGTTGGCTATCACCACACATGCCGGGCGAAACCTGCGTGCCTGTTCTGCCAGCATGTCCACACGGTTGTTGGCGGTGAGGCAATAGGCCTCGTAGAGGTCGGCGTGACGCGAGATAACGTCAAGAGCCTGCGTGCCTATGCTGCCCGTTGAGCCAAGTATACATATCTGTTTCTTCATGTCTGTTTTATGAATTTTGTCTGTAAAAAAAATCGTCCCGTCCTCGCACGCACCGCCATGCACTCAGCAAAGTGCCGCTTTGCACCCTCTAAAGTGCCGCTTTGCGGTTGCCAAAGTGCCGCTTTTCGCACATTAAAGTGCCACTTTGCATGCGCGCCATGCCTCACATGCCTAAAGCGAGAGCAAGCCCTCGGGCAGCTGCATGGTGACAGTGCGCAGAGACGTGTCTATCTGGACTATGAGATCGTCGTTGGCAGGCACGAGAAGCTCGTCTCCCGACTTGGTGACAAGCTCAAAAAGCACGTTTACAGTGGAGTCATCCACCGCCCTAATCTCCCCCACGGTCTCGCCCGAGGCAGAGTCTATGACATGATAGCCCACTATTGCCGCATAGGAGAGCGTGCCGTCCTCGCCGTCCGAATGTCCGCGCGGATAATACACGTCACAGCCTGTCAGCCTGCGTGCCTTGTCCTGGGTGTCAATGTCGCAAAACGTCACGAGGGCAGTCTCGTTTCCCTTGAAGCGATAGCTCTCCATGAAGAACGGCACGAGTATGCCGTCCATGTCAAGTATCAGATACTCCGCCTCATCACGGTCAAACACATCGTCGTCAAAGTGAAACGACACCTCTCCGCACACTCCGTGCGGCTTGCCGATGCGCCCTATCCTGTAGACATCTTCTGTTTTTATCATACTGAGAGTTGGTTGTTTCGGATGTATGTCCGTGCGCTATATATAAATGTGCGCTGTATATATATAATAATGTGTGGGCATGTCCTCTCCCCCGCGTCACTCTCTGGTTATCACAGCTCCCAGAGCCCGCAGCCTTTCCTCAATGTTCTCATAGCCGCGGTCTATCTGTGCGATGTTCTCTATGCGGCTTGTGCCTTTTGCGCTGAGCGCGGCTATGAGCAGGGCTATGCCTGCGCGTATGTCGGGACTCACTATGCGTGAGGCGCGCAGCTGTCTCTGCCTGTCATGGCCTATCACCACCGCGCGGTGAGGGTCGCAGAGTATTATCTGTGCGCCCATGTCTATGAGCTTGTCCACAAAGAACAGTCGGCTCTCAAACATTTTCTGATGTATAAGCACCGATCCGCACGCCTGTGTGGCCACCACGAGAAGCACGGAGATGAGGTCGGGGGTGAGACCCGGCCACGGCGCGTCGGCAATGGTCATGATAGTGCCGTCGATGAACGACTCCACGGTGTAGTGGGGCTGCTCAGGCACCACAATGTCGTCGCCCTCCACGTCTATCCTCACGCCCAGCCGGCGGAAGGTGTCGGGAATGATGCCGAGCATGTCCATACGCACGTCCCTGATGCGTATGCCGCCGCCCACGACAGCCGCCATGCCTATGAACGAGCCCACCTCTATCATGTCGGGCAGCAGTCTGTGGTCTGCGCCGTGCAGGCTGTCCACGCCGTCAATGGTGAGCAGGTTGGAGGATATGCCGCTGATTCTTGCCCCCATGGCGTTGAGCATGTGGCAGAGTTGCTGCACATAAGGGTCGCAGGCAGCATTGTAGATGACAGTGCGCCCCTCGGCAAGCACGGCAGCCATGATGATGTTGGCAGTGCCAGTGACCGAAGCCTCATCGAGCAGCATGTAGGAGCCCCTGAGCCGCTCCGCCTCTATCGAGAAGACCTTGCGCTCACGGTCGACGACAAACTTTGCGCCGAGCTTCTTAAACCCGAAAAAGTGAGTGTCAAGCCTGCGCCTGCCTATCTTGTCGCCTCCGGGCTCTGCCACCGACGCTTTGCCAAAGCGGGCGAGCAGCGGGCCCATGAGCAGCACACTGCCCCTGAGCATGGAGCAGCTCCTTATGTAGTCGTTGCTGTCAAGATAGTCGAGGTTGAGCGCATCGGCGCAAAACGTATAGTCGCCGTGCGCATGCCTGGTCACCTTTACGCCCATGGCCTTAAGCAGTTCTATGAGGTTGCACACGTCCAATATCTCAGGAATGTTGGCTATCCTCACCGGCTGGTCGGTAAGCAGGGTGGCGGAGATGACCTGCAGGGCCTCGTTCTTTGCGCCTTGCGGAGTGATTGTGCCGCTCAGGGTGTGTCCGCCTTCTATTATAAATGATTGCATATATGTCGTGAGAGTTATTTTCTTTTGCGTTTCCTGTCCACGAACCTTGTCTCGGTGCGCTCAAACCTGAAGTTGTCGAGATTGAGCGTCACCTTGCCGCCAGTGTAATAGGCGAGATCGTCAGCCACCTTGGCATCATCAGACGAGCCATGCCCCCACTGCACGAGGTCACGCTTCATCTGGTTGGCGACAAGTCTTGTCAGCTCCGTGCGTTCCTGCCCTTCGGGCATCTTCTTGAGTATGTCAAACATCTCAAACACCATGTTGCCGTAATGCCTCACCGGTATTCGTCTCATGGGATAGGGCAGCGGCTTTGGCCTTTCGCCCAGATGCCCTGCGGCAGACACGTCAAAAGGATAGTCTATGTCAAGCGCGAAGCCGCTCATTATGGCCACATGGTTCCACAGTTTCTGCTTATATTCGTTTGTCTCCCTTGCATGTGGCGTCATGCGCTCCATTATCCTGACGATGGTGTTGGCACAACGCTGCCTCTCTGCCCTGTCGGCGATGGTCAAGCAATGGTTGACCATGTCCTGCACCTCACGCCCATATTCTGGCATGACGAGTCGTTTGCGCCGAGTGTTATAATCCAAGCCTGGTATGTTCATTTTCTTTTCCTGCTTAAGGTGGGTTCTGTTAATTATTCACACATTCTTATATAATCAAGGGGTGTTCATCAATCTCATGGCTCCGCCGCAGACATGCCAACAATATGGGTTGCCGTCAGCAAAGCCAATTAATAGAACCAACCCTAAGATGTTTGCTGTGTACTGAAATGGGGTTCAAAAGCCCCCGATGTAAAAAAATCGCGCCTCGTCAGAGCAGCTTCTTTGACTCCTTGGCCACGAAATCCTTGAGATAGAAAGGCACGAAGTAGGCCACATCCTCACATTCGCCGAGAGCCATCTTGCGCTCCGCGAGCGGCATCATCCACTTGGCGAGCGGCTTTATGCCGTCTATGAAGCAGGCGTTGGGGTGGTCTATCACTCCCTTGCACTTCTCCGCGCCCTCTCCAAAGAAATACACCTTGCCACGGTCGAGGTATTCGCGGTAAGTATCGGCATCCACGATGTCCGCACCCACGCCTCTCACCTCGCGCAGCGCACGGTCATAGACGGCAGAGTAGACCTCCATGCGGCGCGCGTCGAGCATGGGGCAGAGCAACGCCCCCTCCTCCACCGTCTCGCGCAGCAACACAGGCACCGCCATGAGCTGCAGCGTAGGCACGGAGAGCAGCTTGAGATCCTGCCCGAAGCACACGCCCTTTGCCATAGACACGCCTATGCGCAGCCCGGTGTAGGAACCCGGCCCGCAGCTCACCGCCACAGCGTCGAGAGGTATGGCATGACTGTCGGCAAAGGACATCGCCTCTGCCACAAACGTGCCAAGCACGACCGCATGGTTGGGCCCGTCACGGTCTTCTTTGGAAAATATGCATGCGCCGTCCTGACTGACGGCCACGGAGCAGACCTTTGTGCTGGTCTCAATATTCAATATACATGACATGTGCGTTATTTATCTCTATTGTCCTTAACATTCTGACGAGCCTCATGCCCCTCTGCCACGGCCTGAGCGTGGCATGGCCCTATGCGACATGGCCTGCCTGACGGCAAGCCACGCCCGCTGACTGGCGTGCAGGCTCTTTATATTTCTTGCAAAAATACAACTTATTTGTCAAATAAACGATTATGGGCATTATTTATAATGATTTTTCAGACCTCAAAGCCGTGATTTCTTGACATAGAAAGCGTTTATTCAGAAAATATATAT
>CAMGFM010000029.1 GCA_946055365.1 uncultured Prevotella sp.
CCATATTCCTTGGCAATCTCTATGAAACGGAAGAGATGGTCGAGCGATGAGTGTACTCCGCCAGTGGAGGTGAGGCCCATGAGATGGAGCTTCTTGCCGTTGTCGCGTGCATAGCTGTAGGCACTTACTATCTCCTTGTTCTGGAGGATAGAGCCGTCTTTGCACGAGCGGTTGATTTTTACAAGGTCCTGATATACGATGCGGCCTGCGCCGATGTTGAGGTGTCCCACCTCCGAGTTGCCCATCTGGCCGTCGGGCAGACCCACGTCCTCTCCGCAGGTGAGCAGCTGTGAGTGTGCGCTCACGGCGTTGAGATAGTCAAGATAGGGGGTTGGAGTGTTGTAAATCACATCCCCTTTGCCTTGTTGTCCGATTCCCCATCCGTCGAGGATCATCAGTAATGCTTTTTTTGCCATATTCTGTCTGGTGTTATATGATATTTATTGAGCCGTCGTGCCGCGTTTGTGTCGTGTGTCTTTTGGCACAGACGTTGCATAGGGAGGCTCTTTTTGTGCAAAATTACAACTTTTGCCGTATATCAGCAAATGTAATTGTCGGAAAACTGCCTGCATTTGAATTTTATTTGCTAATTTTGCATGTCGGCGGTCTGTTGTATGCTCCGTGCCGGGCGTGCCTCCGCATGATGCCGGGCGCGCCTCCGCATGACGCTGGCCGACACCCGTTGTTCAGGTGTCGCCGCTTTAGGGGTATGCCCCGCCGCTTTTAATGAAACTTTTTAAACCAAAACAATTTATTATGTCAAGATTAAAGCTATTGTTACTGTCTGCTGTCATAGCGTCGAGTGCTGTCGTGAGTGCTTATGCGGCGGGATTTGCCTCAAAGAAACCGTCTCTCTCCAAGGAGGCAAAGGCCATGCTGCAAATGAAGGAGAGGGGCTTGAAGTCAATCAATGTCAACACCTCACGCGCACATGTCTACTTTCTCGCCGACGACCTGCTCGAGGGACGGCAGGCAGGGCGACGCGGCTCGCAGATAGCGCGCCAGTATATACTCTCGCAGATGCGCCAGCTGGGCATAGAGCCTTATTCAGGCGACTCCTATGTGCAGGAGTTTTCTGCCTATAGCCTCACGCATGTGAGAAAGCGTCCGCGCTATCAGACACACCCCGACTCCATAGCCGCCATCAAGCAACATGCGCATTATCGCCTTGACCTCGGCAACGTGCTGGCCATGATTCCGGGCAAGAAAACTGACGAGTATGTGATAGTGGGAGCGCACTATGACCACGAGGGCATGAACCCCGACCTTGCGGGTGACAAGATCTACAACGGTGCCGACGACAATGCCTCGGGCGTGAGTGCAGTGCTGCAGATCATGCGTGCCTTTGTGGAGAGCGGGGCTACGCCTGAGCGCAACGTGATATTCGCCTTCTGGGACGGCGAGGAGTATGGTCTGCTCGGCTCGCAGTATTTTGTGGAGACGTTTGACAACCCCGTGCGCATCAAGGGCTATCTCAACTTTGACATGGTGGGACGCGACTGTGACCCTGCCGACCCGGAGGTCATGTATTTCTTCTATACGGAGAGCCATCCTGCGTTTGAGAAATGGCTCAAGGACGACATCGCCACCTACGGACTGCGCCTCAAGCCCGTCTACAGGCCGTGGGACAATCCCGTGGGAGGCAGCGACAACGGCTCGTTTGCTTTGAAAAACATTCCTATAATGTGGTATCACACCAATGCGCAGCCCGACTATAACTACCCGACTGACGAGGCTGACCGCATCAACTATGACAAGCTCACGGAGATAACCAAGGCTTCTTATCTCAATGTGTGGGGTCTTGCCAACGAGGAGGAATATTAATCACCCCACACACGGGCAGAGACGGCATGTGCCGTGGCTGTGCCGTGACACGGCAATGGTCTTCGCAGGGCAAAAAAATGGTTTTGCCCTGCTGACATACGACAATAATCTAAAAAAATACAATAATAACAAAAAACAAAAAGATAAGATGAACAATCCAATCCACACAGACAACGCCCCCAAGGCCATCGGTCCTTACAGCCAGGCCATTGAGGCAGGAGGCATGGTATTCGCTTCTGGGCAGCTGCCCATAGATCCCGCAACGGGAGAGTTCGCTCCTGGCGGCATAAAGGAGCAGACACGCCAGTCGCTCACCAACGCGCGCAGCATCATGGAGGCCGCAGGCACAGACTTTGCGCATGTGGTGAAGACCACAGTGTTCCTCTCTGACATGGCAGACTTTGCCGCCATGAACGAGGTGTATGCAGAGTTTTTCGCACAGCCCTTCCCCGCACGCTCTGCCGTGGCAGTGAAAACCCTGCCCAAGAACGCGCTCGTGGAGATAGAGTGCATTGCGGTGAAATGACGTGTCGCACACTCCTTTTTCGCATAATCAGAAAATTGTGTGATGGGAGTGTGACGGATTTTTGCAAGGGCTGGAGCATACGAGGCACAGTCTGACTTTTACAGAGTGGCACTTTTCGATGACAAAAGTGCCACTTTGCAGTAGCTAAAGAGGCACTTTCACCTTTAAAAAGCGGCACTTTGGCTTATAGGCACACGCTTGTGTGTAGAGCCAACGCTACTGTTGGGATGCACGGGCGAACTCTCGTGACGGGGCAGGCCTAAGATTATGAAAGACAGGCTCGCTTGTTTTTCATAGTCAGGGCGCACCTGTCTTATGAAAAAAATGATAAAAACAACAAAACGAATTTTTCATAACATGAAGAAAACACGAAACGGATGGCTGTCTGTGCTGTTTGCCGCGTGTGTGTCGTGGCTGTGGCTGCCTATGGTGGCGCAAAAGCCCGTTGACGACGGCAGTCGCATGGCAGAAAAAGAGAGGAGAGCCGCGCTCAAGGCCGGACGGCAGGACATGCCGACCGCCGCTCCTGCGAGGGTGGCTGCCAATGCGCCCACGCTCTATGGCTATGTGTATGACTCGTATGGCCCTTACTGGGGCGCGGCAGGCATTTATAGCATCAACCCCAAGGATGCCAATGACTTCAACTGCGTGGCTGAGGGCGTGAAGGCCTACGGCGGCGGCACCTACGGCGGCGGCACATATTACGCGCTCGACTATGTTGAAAAAGGCTCGCTCATAACCTTTCCTGCGACGCTCACGCTCTATGACGTGAGCGACTGGAGCCAGAAGAAGCTCTATTATTCCACGACAAAGTTTGAGAACCTCGGCGCGGACATCACCTTTGACCCCACCACGGGCAATCTCTACGGCGTGTTTTATGACTCAGAATATACCACGTGCAACGTCTTCGGCACGATAAGGCTCGGCTCGCCCAACGAATATAGCTATGAGGTGGAGCAGATAGGCGGCAGCCTGCCGGAGCGAATGGTGGCGATAGCGTGCAATGCGCAGGGACAGCTCTACTGCTTTGGCGTGTCGGGCAGTCTCTATGCGATAGACAAGACCTCGGGCGGCACATCTCTGATAGGCTCTACGGGCGTTGACGTGGTGCCATGGAAGCAGTCGGCTTGCTGCGACATGACTACAGGCACCATCTACTGGACATCCATGCACGACTATGGCGACAACAATCAGGACTTTGGGCTGTTTGAGGTGAACCCCGCGACGGCAGAGGCCGAGCTGATAGGCAATTACAGCTGGACGGGAACATTCAACAGCGACTGCATCTGCGGCCTCACCACGTTCCAGAATGTGGAAGTGTCGTCGGCACCTCTGCCACCTTCTGACCTTTACGTTGACTTTGACGGAGCGTCGCTGTCTGCCACTGTCACGTTCACCATGCCCTCCACCGACACGGGAGGCTCTTCACTCAGCGGCACGGTGGACTATGAGCTCTATGTAGACGGCACCGTGCAGTCGTCGGGCAGCGCACAGGCTGGCTCTATCGTGGAAGTCACGGCGGGCGTTGCGGCAGATGGTATGCACGAGTTCAGCGTTCTGGCATCAAGGGGCGGCAGCGCAAGCACCCCGGTGTCGTGCAGCGCATGGGCAGGCAACGACACGCCGTGTGCGCCAAAGGCTGTCAATGCCACAAGAGGCGCGTCAGGCGCAGGCGGCACTACGGTATATGTGTCATGGCAAGCCGTGACGGAGGGCATACATGGCGGATATGTCGACCAGACGGGCATGTCATATAGTGTGGTGCGTATGCCTGACGGCAAAACTGTCTACACTGGCAGTAGCACAACGTGCAGCGACCTCGTGGAGTCGGCCGTCAAGACCGTCTATACCTATGAGGTGACGGCGACAAGTGCAGGCCTTGAGGGCGACAAGGGACGCTCCGCTGGCTTGGAGCTGGGAGAATATCTTGGTGTGCCTTACACACAGGACTTCAATGACGACGATTCGTTTGACGACTGGACGGTATTTGACAACAATAACGACGGTTCTACATGGGTGCATGGCGGCGGCAGAATCAGCTATAAGTACAACACCAAGAACGCGGCCGACGACTATGCTTTCACACCGGGCATCTGGCTCGAGTCGGGCAATCTCTACCATTTCGAATTTACGGCCTACAACACCTCGCTCGTGGAGAAAGTGGCGGCATACGTGGGCAAGAGCGCAGTGGCGTCGGCCATGACCACAGAGCTTGTGCCTCCCACGGACATCACCTATGAACCGCGCATGCACAACATGCGAGGCTCGTTCAAGCCGACACAGAGCGGCATGTATTATTTTGCGGTGAAGGCATGTAGCGATGCCGACATGAGTACGCTCTATGTTGACGACGTGAGAATAAGCGTCACGCCTGCCGATGCCCCAGACAAGCCGCGCAACCTCAACGTGTGGCCAGGCGCGCAGGGAGGGCTGTCTGCCAAGATCAAATTTAGCGCGCCGTCGGTGAATGTGGCTGGCAACACGCTCGAAAGCATCGACTATTGCGTTGTGGAGCGTGACGGCCAGGAGATAGCGCGCGTGACTGACATCACGCCGGGGCAGTCGGTGATAGTGAGCGACGAGCTTTCGGTGTCGCAGGGCACACATATATATAAGGTATATGCCGTGAGCGGCGGTCTTGTGGGCGACTTTGTGACAATGAGCAGGTATATAGGCCTTGACTCTCCCGGCCCTGTGCGCAACCTGAAAGCGTCGGAAGACCTTGACAACCCCGGCACCGTGGTGCTGACATGGGACGCTCCCGACACGGGACAGCACGGCGGATATGTCAACCCCGACGAACTGGTGTATGTGGTGTCGGTGGGCTATGCCGACGATGAGTATTCGACCACGGAAAAGAGGTTTGAAGACCATCTCGACATCTCCGCCGGGCAGGCCTATCAGGGCTATTCTGTCTATGCCGTCAACAGTGCCGGCAGCGGACGTTACGTTTGGAAGACGGTGGTGGGCCTTGCAGGCCCTGCCTATGAGGCTCCCGTGTATGAGTCGTTGTCGGGCGTGAGGATGAACATCACGCCGTGGCTGCCCGACATCATCAACGGCGAGATAGGTCAGGCCTACTGGACACCGTGTGACGGCTCTTATCTTGAGAGCGGCACGCAGGATGCCGACGGCGGAGTGTTCTCCTTCAACGCCAAGGTGCTTGGCGCGGCAAGCCGTCTGTCATCTCCCAAGGTCGACATCTCGGCACTCGAGAGACCGCAGGTGTCCTACTGGGTTTATCTCACGGGCAAGAGCGACAGGCTTGACGTGCAGCTGTCTGCCGATCATGGCGAGTGGCAGACGCTGAGGTCCATCGTCCTCAACAGCGACACCAAGGGCTGGCACCGCTACACCGAGGATCTCTCGGCCTATCGTGGCAGCCAGTTTGTGAGAGTGTCGTTTGCGGGTCACTCGGTGGAGACCCTCGAGCAGATAACTGCCTTTGACAATGTTGCCATAAACGAAGCCAACGACCGCGACCTCAACACCGTGGCTCTCACGGGTCCTGAGAAGATAAAGAGCGGCGATACGGGTGAGTTTGTACTGTCGCTCCGCAACTCGGGCAATGTGCCTGTCAACGGGGCTGACTACACTGTGGAGCTTCTGCGTGGCGACGAGGTATGCTCAGAGAGCGCAGGCGTTGACGTGGATGTGGACATGACGGCAACGGTGAAGCTCACCTGCGTGCCGTCGGTGGCCGATCCCGACATGAGTGTCTACAGCGCGCGCATCAAGTATGACGACGACCAGAACATGTCAAACAACGAGAGCGGCACAGTGACCGTGGAGATAGTCATGCCGCTCTATCCGCGCGTCAGCGGTCTCACTGGCGAGAGCGAATACAAGAAGATAAAGCTCTATTGGGAAGAACCCGACTTCAGCGACATGCCTGCGCAGAGCGTCACCGAGCGTTTTGAGTCCTATGAGTCGTTTATCATAAGCGGCATTGGCGACTGGAAGACTGTTGACCGCGACGGACAGAAGACGATAAAGATAACTATTGACGCGTCGTTTGGCCCTCTCGACTATCCGCACACTGGCGAGCCGATGGCATTTCAGGTGTTCAACTCTGAGGAGGCTGGCATACCGTTCAGCACATGGGATGCCCACAGCGGCAGTCAGATGCTTGTGGCGTTCAAGTGTGCCTCTCCCGATGAGGGCGTGACCGAAACGCCAAACGATGACTGGCTTATCTCGCCCGAGCTTAGCGGCGAGGCGCAGACCATATCGTTCTATGCCAAGACGGGCATGGGCGGCGTGTACACGCCAGAGAGCTTTGAGGTGCTTTATTCCACAACTACGCCCACCGTGGAGGCGTTCACCAGAATTGGCGACACACAGCACATCAGCAACTATGCCGAATGGGAGGAGTTTAGGGCAGAGCTGCCCGAGGGCGCACGCTATTTCGCCATCAGGTGTGTGTCCGACAGCAAGTTTGCGTTGCTGCTTGACGACATCACATACATACCTGCCGGTGCCGTGCCCGAGGAAATATCTCTCATGGGTTACAATGTCTATCGCGACAGGCGCAAGATGAACGACGAGCCGCTGCCTGAGACGCTGTGGAAGGACAAGGACATCACCGCTGGAGAGACCTACACCTATCAGGTGAGCGCAGTCTACGACAAGGGCGAGTCACGTCTCTCCGACCCCGTGACGGTAGTTAACACGGCCATCAATCCCGTCACCTCGCTCGGCTTGCAGGTATGCACCGCCAAGGGTGTCGTGATGCTCAAGGGTGCCGACGGTCTGAAGGTGGAGATATACTCTGCCGACGGCGCGTGTGTGTTCAGCACTGCCAGTGCCGCCAACGTCTGCCGCGTGGCCGCCGCAAGGGGTGTCTATGTGGTGAATGTAGACGGCAAGGCGTTTACGGTGAGCGTGCCGTAAGGACGCGATAATGGAGAGGGCTTTTTCCAAGAAAGCAAGAGTGGAGCTTTGGCGATCGTAAAGCGGCTCTTTTGCAACAGCAAAGCGGCACTTTTGCTGTCACAAAGCGGCACTTTTGCGACAAGAGAAAGGCGATTCTTTCATATAACAATTCAGGAGGGCGGTCTTGAAGCATGACACGCCCTCCCCTCAAGAGGGCATAAAACCGTCTGCCGGAGGTCTGTGGCATCAGCCGGAGACAGTGTCGGGCTGGCGGTTTTTGCCGTTACTAATGCTATTAGTACTGTTTTTAATGCGGTTTTTTGCCGTTTTTAATGCGGTCTTTGCCGTTATATTAAAGTAAATCAAATTACAAAACACTTGATATGTCACATAAATTAATCCGAATAATCAGCATATTGGTGCTGTGCATGTGCGCCCGCGGCAGTGTGATGGCGCAGCAGAGGGCGTTGCCAGAGCTTTATGGCAGCGTCATCTTCGCCTACGGTTGGCAGGACATGAGGGATGCGCCCTATGGCATGTATCGTCTGCTGCCCGATGATGCCGCCTCGCTCACGCCCGAGCATATAGACCCCTCGCTCAGGGCCAACGGCGGCGGAGTGTATATAGACGGTCTCTATCATTTGGTGAGCTATCAGGCCTATGCCGACGGCATAGAGGTGTGGCTGAGAACCTATGACGCTGACAACGGCTGGACACTTGTGAGGGAAAATAATGTAAACACCACCAACTGCATCTCGTCGGATTTTGCCTATGACCCCGTTGGCGACAAGGTGTATGGCTGTTTCGGACGCGGCGATGACAACACAGGACGCTCCTATTACCTTGCCGAGTTTGACGTGTGGACGGGCAAGGTGACCCCTGTGGGCGACCTGACAGAGAAACTCTTCACTCTCTCGTGCGACAGGCGAGGCTCGCTCTATGCCATAGGCGAGTATGGCAGCCTCTATGCCGTAGACAAGTCTACGGCAAGCCTCACGCTCATAGGCTCTACGGGCAAGAACATCAAGTATGACCAGTCTGCCACCATCGACTATGCCACCGGCAGACTCTATTGGGTAATGACTCCACACGGCACAGACAGAGACGTGGAGGTGTGTGAGGTCAATACCGCGACGGCAGAGGCCACTACCCTCTCCATACTGCCCGAACACAACGAGTTTGTGGGGCTGTTCACCAAGTCGGCGTTCACTCCTGACAACGCCCCAGGCAGAGTGAGTGACGTGCAGACGCTCTCTGCCAGCGGCGAGCTGAGCGGCGACATATCTTTCGTGGTGCCCTCGCTCACATTCGGCGGCATGCCCCTCTCGGGACAGCTCTCCTACAGGCTGCGCATAGACGATAGCGTGGTGACAGAGGGCGAGACGCAGGCAGGCAAGAGGGTCAGCGTGCCTGTGACATTGCAGGCAGGCGACCACATATTGAAGATAGAAGTGAGCAATGCCGCAGGCAGGAGCCCGGTGTGGGCACGACCGATATGGGCAGGCCACGATGTGCCGCAGGCAGTCAATCCCACCGCCACGCTTGGCGGCGACAACATAGTGACAGTGGAGTGGGGCGCGGCGCAAGGCGTTCATGGCGGGTATATAGACGCTGACAACGTGAGCTACAGAGTGGTGCGCCAGCCCGATGGCGTGACAATATATGAGGGCGGTGCGACCTCGTGCAGGGAGAGTGCGGAGCTGACACGCTTTGGCGTGTATAAATATGACGTGGAGGCCAGCTGCCCGGGCGTAAAGGGCGAGACGGTCACCACTGAGGGCATAGTGCTGGGCAAGGAGGCTGCCCTGCCCTATAAGGAGAGCTTTGACAACGCCGCCTCCATGCTCTCTGTGATAGTTGACGATGCCAACGGCGACGGCAACACGTGGACTTATGACAACGGCTCGGCATGTTATCCGTTTGCAGAGGCGAGTGCGCTCGACGCTGATGACTGGCTCATCACGCCGCCTTTCACTCTCGACACGGAGCATGTGTATAAGCTGTCGCTGCGCGCCGCTTCGGGCGACGGCTATGAAGACCTGCTGTCGGTGTGGACAGGCTCTTCGCCCGACGCTGGCGGCATGTGCCGTGAGATACTGCCCGCCACCGCCGTCAGCACCACGGCCTATAAGGACATAGCCACGATGTTTGTGCCAGAGAGCGACGGACGCTGCTTTGTGGGCATACACGCCGAGAGCACATATAGCATGGGCTATTATCTCAATATCGACGACATAGAGTTGAGAGAGCTAACCTCGGTGTATGCCCCCGACAGCGTGACCTCGCTCAGGGCCATGGCTGCGGGCGAGGGAGAGCTTGCGGCGAGTGTCAGCTTTGACTTGCCGCGTACAGACATCGGCGGCAGACAGCTGTCGTCGCTCTCGAGCGTGGAGGTGAGGCGCGACAATAATGTCATTGCCACCCTCACCGACGTAAAGCCCGGACAGACGCTTTCCATCGACGACATTGTGACGGCAGGCGGCACCTACGCCTATAGCGTAGTGGCACACAACGACAGGGGCAAGGGCCTTGAGTCGTCGGTGGCCGTGTGGATTGGCGAGGATGTGCCGGGACCAGTGGAGAATATAAGGGTGTCGCTCTTCGATGACGGCGAGATAGAGCTTGCGTGGGACGCTCCCGTCAAGGGCAAGCACGGCGGTTATGTCAATGCGTCAAGCCTCAAGTATGCCATAAGCGACAAGCAGGGCAAGACAGAGATAACCGTGGGCAACACCTATTCTTATTATGCCGAGGCAAAGGACGGCGTGCAGACTCTCGAGTGGTTTGGCATACAGGCCAGAGGGCCTAAGGGCTATGGTCCCGTGACTCCTGCCGACACGGTGTTTGTGGGTGAGGCCTATGGACTGCCGTTTGACGAGTCGTTCAGCCACCGTGGCTTCGACCGCACCCCGTGGATAGCTCAGGAGGGTGAGGGTTTTATATGGAAAAACCTCGCCATGGGGTCTTACACCGACCCTCAGGACAATGACGGAGGACTCATGGCTTTCATCAATAGTGCCTCTCACAGCACGGGAGCCCTCATCTCGCCCAAG
This sequence comes from uncultured Prevotella sp., assembly GCA_946055365.1. Taxonomy (GTDB): domain Bacteria; phylum Bacteroidota; class Bacteroidia; order Bacteroidales; family Bacteroidaceae; genus Prevotella. The sequence continues at coordinate 10,279 of CAMGFM010000029.1, forward strand.
CTCGACGTGTCGGGGGTGGGCAATCCCACGCTC
>CAMGFM010000030.1 GCA_946055365.1 uncultured Prevotella sp.
CTTTTGTGCGGCCGACAGCGTGTATGCACGCGTCTCTCGCCGCACAATGCCGTGTCTCTCGTTGCGCCGTGGCACGTGGCAGACACGGCGTTGTGGGTGCGGCGTGGCACAAAAGTGGGTTTTCGTGCTGCAAAATTAGCAAAAAATCCTTAGTTGCTGTCTTTTTATATTGTACTTTTGCAACTTTATATGCCGCCCCTGCGTCTCACAGATAAAGACAATAGACAACCATTAGCAATATGAAGAGAATTTTATGTGCAGTATCATTGGCAGCACTTGCCCTATATGCGTCGCCTGCCTGTGCCATGCAGCAGGCCCGACACAGGCATACGCCCATAGTCAATAACGACACCCCTGCCGCCGACAGCAGTCATGCCGGGCAGAAAAGGCAGGGACTCAGTGTCTCCTTGCAGTCGGGGCAGCCGGCAAAGCCCGCTGGCAAGGCCGCCGTGAGGCACGCCGACGACGGCAAGCGCGGCAAGGCAGGCACGGTGGCGGCAGACGAGGTGGCAGAGGATGAGGGTATGGTGGTATATTCTGACACTACCGCCTGCCCCGACGACAGTCTCGACGCGGGCGTGGCGGCATGCCAGTCCAGCCATAGGCTTGACAGCAATCATGCACACGACTTGTTCTTTAACGATCCGTTCTCGTGGATGGCATACATGAGCAACACCGTGGGCGGAGTGATAGCCATACTGGCGATATTGCTCTTCGTGCTGTTGCTGCTGCTCTCTCCTGTAATCATACTGATAATACTTCTGCGCTATCTCATACGCCGCCACAACGACAGGGTGCGCCTTGCCGAGACGGCAATACAAAACGGGCAGCCCGTGCCTGACGCTGACATGAAGAACGACCGGCTGTCTGCCGAGGCCTACTGGCGCAAGGGCGTGCGCAACGTGTCCGTAGGCATAGGCCTGTTTGTCTTTGCGCAGATGGTAGACTCGTCGTTCTTCTCGGGCATAGGTCTTTTCTTCGTGTCAATAGGCGGCGGACAGATATTCATAGCGCGCAGCAAGCCCGGCAAAGGCTCTGACGACATTGACGGCAACGCGCCTGGCATAGACGCAGGCAACGATGTGTCAGACAGGAACGAACCCCTCCCTTGATTTTTGAATCAGGAATTGTGAATCAGGAATTGTGAATTGGAGGAAGCCAGATGCCAGTTTCACATCTTTCAATTCTCTTTTCTCAATACTCATTCACCAATTTCCGAGCTGCCTGTCTCATTTTTAATACACAATGTATAATAATGGAAGACTCCAACGATCTCTCTCTTGTCAATCAGGTGACTGTGCTTCATGACACAAAGGCGTTTGACCATATTGTCATGAAGTATCAGTCGCCTATAAGACGTTTCTTCCTGCACCAGACCCTCGGTGACGTGCAGCTGAGTGACGATCTTGCGCAGGAGACTTTCATCAGGGCCTACACGCGTCTGGCTACATTCAGGCAGCTGTCGTCGTTTTCGACATGGCTGTTTCGCATTGCCTACAACGTGTTTTACGACCATGTGCGCCGTGAGAGACCCGTTGCCGACATGGAGACGGCAGAGGTGGCAAGGAAGAGTGCGGGCAGTGCCGACGAATGTCTCAGGTTTGACGTGTATGATGCCCTGCGCAGGCTCGGCGACAAGGAGCGCGCCTGCATCACGTTGCAGCTTATGGACGGATACCCCATAGACAAGATTGCCGACATCACGGGCATGGCTGTCGGGACAGTCAAGTCACATCTGTTCAGGGGCAAGGAGAAACTTACTAAATTCTTGAAAGAAAATGGCTATGGAGGCAAATGACAAGTTTTTTGACGACATTATGAATGGCGACATCACGCATGACTGCCATGTGACCGACAATGCCGCAGGCAATAGTGGCCGTGAGTGTGGCGCAAACGAGCCACACGCTGGCGTGACGCTCATGGACGACACTGTGCTGCGCGCCTTTCTTGCCACGGGAGGCGCAGATGCCGTGGCTGACGACGGCTTCACGGCGAGAGTGTCGCGTGCGGTGGCTGTCAGGGAACGCGAGATGCGGGCAGAGGCCGAGCGCAGGCGTGCCATGTCGCGCTTGTGGTATGCCGTGTGCGTGTGCGTGGCGATCATTTCCTTTGTGTTGTGTGGCGGCATCGGCAAGTTTGGGACGGTGGCGCACACTTTTGTCGACAGGCTCTCCACGCTGTTCTCCTATGAAACGCTCTACCACATTGCCGCATGGATGGACTGTGTCACCCTGCCCGACTTTTTGCGCATGGCGGTCATGATGACGTGCCTGCTCATGCTGGCTTCCTACATGTGCTATGAGGTGGTCGAGAGCGACCGTGTGCGTTAGCCGTGACGGCAGATATAAGATAACACACAATCATGACGGCACCCTATTGTCAGTAAGTGGCATTTCACGACAATAGAGTGCCGTTTTGCGTGGGCAAAAGTGGCACTTGGCAACGGTGAAGTGGCACTTGGTTGACGTGAAGTGGCACTTTTCACGGCACAAAGCGGCACTTTGTGAACGTGAGTGTGCCTTTTGCCGACGGTGGAAGTGTTCTCGTTGCAAAACAAAAGAATAACGTCTGACCGCTCAAGGAGTCTCTTGGCAGGTTGCGAATGGTCTCTTGGCAGGTTGCGAAAAGACATTTGACGCTCACAAAAAGGAGTTTTGGCAGATGCTGGGCGACATTCGGCGGCGGCACTTTTGCGTGTTGACACAATAAAAGGGAGGGCGTGCATGAGCGGCACGTCCTCCCTTTGTGTGTATGTGTGTGGCCATGGCTGTTCTTTCTGCCATGCCTGACGAGTGAAAAACACTCGGGCAGGGGTTAGAAATAGATTTTCGTGCCTGCGGTAATCTTCATTTCCACCTCCGCAGGGTGCGCAGTCCTTTTCTCTATCTTCTTTGACATGACGTTGACAGAGGGCTGCAGAAACAGCTCAAGGCGGCGTGACACCCTTGCACCCGTCTGTATGGCAGCCTCTATGCCCGGTGCCACGGCTGCCTTGGCGTTAGTCTTGCTGCCGATGTTGCATGATGCGCCGAGCAGTCCCGTCATCTGGAACACGTCGTCCTCGGTGTCTTCGCCCGTGACGGCACTCTTGAGGTTCATCATGTAGGCTGCGTGTATGGAGGTGATGTTTCTGTTGTGCGAGCGGTTGCTCTTGGCAAGGCTGGAGTTGGCCACGCCTGCCGTAATGCCGTGCAGTCCCGTAAACCAATGTCCGTAAGTCATGTCGGCGGTGAATGTGGGCTTGCGCAGAGCATCCCTTACTCTGTTGCCGCTGAGGGAATAGAAGCCCGTGCCGCCGCTCAGCGACACAAAGTGCCTGCGCTCGGGAGCGTCGTTGGCCGCCGCGTCGCGCTTGGTGCGCTGCATGTTATATTCCAAGCCCATCATCACCTTGGGAGTGAGCCTCGCCATGTCTTCCGACTTGAACTTGTGGGACAGCTCGTAGGCCAGTGTGGGCTCCACGTTGAGCGAGAGCGTGCCTGAGAGGCGAAATGACATCTGTGCGCCCACATGCAGGTTGGCGGCCATGTTGGTTTTCGACGACGCATAGTCCGCGCCGATTCCCGCGCCTGCCACTGTGCGCAGCGAAAGTACGCGTCTGTTGTCACAGCCATAGGTCAGGGCGGTTAGATCGGTCATCCAGTCGAGTGCCGCGAGGCTCTGCGCATAGCCCTTGCCGTTGATTATCCTTGTGCGTGCCATGCCCTGCAGCGACACGCGCCATCCTGCCAACGGCGAGTGCCAGCGCGTGAGGCTCAGCATGGCGGCAGGCATGATGTACTTGCCGTTTTTCAGGTGGTTGAGCTGGCTTGCGGCTCCGCCGTAGATGCCTATGGACGTGCGGCGCAGCGGACTGCTCTCACCTCTGTGGTTGATGCGCGAGAAATTGTCGTGATAGGTGTAGACGATACCTGCCATTAGCGATGCCGTAGCGTCAAGTTTCTTTATGCTTGAGACATGGGCATAGTCGTCTTGCATGAAGTCTATGCGCGGCTCTATGAAGAAATTGATGTCGCGGGAGACACGCAGGTTGGCCTGCAGTCCGCCTCCGAAGCCCCAGATGTTCTTTTGCCATGAGCGGTCATTGGCTGAGGAGATGCTGTAGCTGCCTCCTGCTACGGCGTTCACCCAGAACAGTCTGTCGGGGTTGACACCTGCGAAGGCATTGTTGAGGTTGAGCATATAGTCAAGGTGCAACGACACCGACTTGTAGCGTGTCTTGTCGTCTCTCATGGTGTAGCTGCTTAGGTAAAGGCGCGCTGCGTTGCAGTGGTCAAGCCATTTGCCCGCGCCTGCCGCCACCATGGGGCCGAGATAGTCCACCGCCCCTTTCGGCGTGTTGACAAAGGCCGTCGCTCCTGCGCCTGCAAAGAGAAAGAGGCCGTCGGCCACGCTTCCCGTTCTTGTGCCATAGTCGTCGGCAACGTATTGCTGGCGCGAGTCGGGCAGGCGCATGCCGAGACCCATGGTCACCGTGCCGAGCGGCCGATAGCCGTGCCACGACTCGAGGTGAGACACATTGTCCTGCTTGAGTCCTATGCGAGGCTCTACATAGAGGTAGGAATATCTGGACAAAGCAGCCTGCGCGCGCATACCGATGTGCAGTCCGAAGCCACGTTCCTCATTGCCATTGTGCCGTGAGACAGTCCAGTCGCCGCCAAAGATGCCATAGAGTTCCAAGGGGCGTTGTGTGTAGTTGTTGCGTGGCGACCCTATGGCGGTGAAGTTCATCATATAGTCCGCTCCGAGCGTGATGTGCTTCACCTTCATGCCTCTCACGTCATAGCGTCCGCCGCCGAGGCGCAGCCTCACGCCGTGTTTGGGACTGAGCCAGTCGCCTATTGCCACTTCGCCGACAGCGTCTGGCCGCGGCTTGCGTGTACCCATGATATTGAGACCGCCGCCTGCCTCCACGAAAAGGTGGTCAAAGGGTTTCTTGTCCTTATAGTATTTGGTCACCCTCGGGCGTTGCAGCGTGTAGTCAAGTGCGTTGATGCTGTCTTGTGCTGACGCTGTGGTGCAGGAGCCTGCGAGTGCCGCCGTAAGTGCAATGGTTGTATATAGCTGTTTCATGGCAAATGCGTTTTTTATTGTTGTACTTACAGTCATTTGAGTCGCGGGTCGATGTCAAAAAGGTCGTTCACGTCGCCGTCCACCCTTGCGTCGATCTTGAGCGAAGGGTCCATTTCAAAGGCCTTGAGCAGCTCGTCGCAAGCGTCGGAAGGCCTTTCGGCGCGGTTGAGACATATTGCCCTGAGATAATGCGACAGCGCATTGTCGGCAGGGAGCCTCCTGCTCTTGTCGAGAGCCTCCTCGTTGCGTTTCATTGCGAGTAACATCACCACCTCATTGCGTATGCCTGTCTCGGCAATAGTGGCAAAGTTGTCCTCATACCTGCCGTTAAGCACGCTGTTGACGGCCAACAGCAGACGGTTGTTCTGACTCTCGTCGATATACTGCGCCAGTGTGTCGGCATCATGATACTTGCCTGCCGCGAGAAGTGCTATCATGTGGTTGCGGTTGACCGCTTGCGGAGCGCGCTCGCCTGCAAATGCGGCAAGCATACTGTCGTTTGGCTCGTTGCGGTTGATGAGCATGGCGGCGAGATCATTGGCTGCCACCATGTATTTGGGGTATATATCGAGAGCCTGTCTCAGGATTAGCTCTTTCTTTGAGGGGTCTTTCTCGTTGCGGAAGAGCCTGAAAAACTCATAGCGTGACAGTTGGCGGTAGTCATTATTATACATGTCGAGTATCTCTGCGTCTGTCAGCTCGCGGTAGAGCGAGTAGCGCAGCGCATATTCAGCCCTGCGCAGTCGCGGCAGGTACTTGTCCTTGACGAGCGTGTTGTAAAACGGCAGGTGATAGACGGCGTTGTCCTGGTTTTTCTGCGACTTGTATTTGCTGTAGGCGGCCGTGAGCCTGTCTGCCTCGTCGTTGAGGCCGTCCATGCGCATGAGCAGTGCCACATCGCTCCATTTGGCCACCTGTGCGTTGTACTTGAACTCCACGTTCTGCCTCATCTCCTGCGGCATAAGCTGCTTCAGATAGTTCACGGCAAAGTCCATGCGCTGGCGTGCGAGCGTCAGGTTGCGCTCGTAATTGCCTTCGGGCGATGCCTGTCCCGTCATTTCGAGAGACTGGAGCGACGCTCCCTCCTGCCTTGCGATGTAGTCTATCTGTGCCTTCATCTTGTCTATCTCGGCTGCGTTGGCAGGCAGCGCGGGGTCAAACTTATATTTGCTCACCGGAAAGACGAGATTGATCTCTCCCTTGCTGTCGCGCAGCTGCATCTCAGGCTTTGGCAGATAGGTCTCGTCATTCAGCTCGCTTGCGGCGAGGCTATAGTCGAGCCAGCGCAGAGGGTTGACGGTGCCGCGTGCGATGATGGTGGTGTCACGATAGATTATGCGGTTGTAGTTTTCAATCACCATGAACACGTCGCAGGTATAGTCGTCCTTGATATGCCTCACATACACCGAGTCCTTGTAGCTTATGATGTCGTTGGTGCGCCCTTTCTCCCTCATGTCGTCGGTCCTCACCACGACATATTGTGCCAGGGGGTCGCCGTGTGAGGGGCTTTCCATGTCATAGTCATACATGCGGTCTTGCGTGAGGTTGTATTCTCTCGCGTCATACACGAGAGGACGCATGAGAGTCTGCTCCTTGCGTGTCACGTTGGTGATGACGGGCTGCACTATGAGGCGCGTGTTGGTGCCAAACATCTCCTTTGGCACTCTCACCCTTGTCTTCACGTGAAAGTAGTTGCCGTGTATCTCGATGTCGGTGGGCTCTGGGATAATCTTGTCGGTCACTCGCTTTGCTGACACCGTTATCTCTTGCAGGGCGATGTCGTCCTCCTCCATTTTCACGGTGATGTGCTTGCGTCCCTTGACCCTCACTTCCTGCTTCTTGGCTCCTATCATGGTGAAGCGAAGGGTGGCGTTGCTATGCACGTTGACGGCAAACTTGCCGTCAATGTCGGTGGTGGTGATGGTGCGGTTGCTTGCCGCGTCGGCAATGCTCACGCCCGGCAGAGTCTCGCCGTCCTTTGATGTCACCTCGCCCGTGACCCTTATTATATCCTGCGCCACGGCGTGCAGCGAGGCCGCTATCAGCAACAGCAACGTTATAGCCGTCCTTGCGGCGGTGAGCCTCAGAGATGCAGAGACATGGCAGGTATTGTGCTTGTTATGTGTCATGGTGGTGTGTGATGTGTGATTGGTGTGGTGTCTATATATATAATATGTGTGTGATATATATAATGTACAGGTGTGTGTGCTATCTTAGCATATACACAAACGACACTCCTGCCTTGAGCGGGGCGGGAGTCCATTTCACGTCGTTGGGCCTTGCGGGCTTTTCCTCGCCATTGTGATACTTCATTTGTCTCACATACAATGCGCCTGCGCCCACAGTTGTCTCCATGCTCCAGCGTTTGCCAAGCACGAAACTATAGCCGTAGGTGAGTCCTGCGCCGTAAGCGTCGCCGTCATAGTTGCGGTTTTTAAGTGCGAGACGATAGTTGGCCGCCACGCCAGTCACTCCAAGGAAGTGTCGTGCGTGCGGTCGTGCGCTGAACCAATAGCGCAGCTCTGGCGAAAACATCTCGCCGCGTGTGTCAATGCTGCCAATCTTTACACGGTTTAATGCTCCTTCAACGCTAAGTGTGAGGTGGCGGTTGAGCCTGAACTCCGCGCCGAGGTTGGGAGTGGCTGCCGCCCAATACAGAGCGTTTGTCTTCAGGGCTATGCGCTGGGCCTGTGTGCTTGCCGCACACGAAAATAATACCACAAACAGCCATGCCATACGTCTCGCTGCGGCATGGGCGTTTGTCGTATAACGTAAAAAGCTATACATGTTTCCTTTTTTGTTATTTGCTATACGATAAGTGTTTTCTCAAATACTCGCTTTGTCGGTGACATCCGTCGGCATGGCTTGCCCGCAAGGGGCTTGGAGCAGGGGCTGTGACGTGTGTCGTGGACGGTATGTCGCCAAACATGTGCAAAGGTAGTGATTATTTTCAATAAAATAAGTCAGTTGGCGTTTTTTTTCTTCTGCAAGTCAGGCTTTTGGGGGTGCCCTGGGGCTGTGCCGACGCTGCGCTTTTGTGTTTGCAGGGCTCATGACGCTATGTCGGCAAGGGCAAGATGATGCCGCGCAAAGGTCTTGTGTCGCCCCCGTGGCGGTGCTTTGCCGTGCATGTGGTGTCGTTATGCCGTCACTTTTGCGCAACCTGCCGTGTGTGGCGTGCTGTTCTTGTGTCAGAAAGGAATGACATTGGCAAGAGAAAGCTGATTGTTTGGCATACGAAAAGCGGCACTTTGCTATAAGGAAAATGCCACTTTTGCATAGGCAAATAGCCACTCTACGACCGCAAAGTGCCACTTGCGGCAGAGTGGCGGCCCTTTCTCTCGATGGCATTGTTGTTTTTGGGCGGCTGCACTCGCTTTTTTCTCTTGTTTTTTGTTGCCTTGTAAATTGATTTTTTGTACTTTTGCATTTGCAGAAGTTAATCTTTGCATTTGCATAACGTGAGGCGCGACAAGCTCGCGCTCATGTAGCGCAGCCACAACCTGACGGTATCCGACCTGAACCTGACAGTTTTATGATGTGAGCCTTACAGTATCTAACCAGAACCTGACAGTTTCTGAAGAAAAACACCGTTTCATCCTCAGTCTTCAAGGGTGAAAGAATTATCTCGGTCAAGAAAAAACATCTGAAAACAATACTACCGATATGACAGAACATAAGACATACTTGCTTGGCTTTGACGTTGGCAGCAGCAGCGTCAAGGCTTCTCTCGTGGATATAGACAGCGGCCACTGCGCAGCCTCCGCATTTTATCCCTCTTCGGAGGCTCCCATCAAGGCAGTAAAGGCAGGATGGGCAGAGCAGGACCCCGAGATGTGGTGGGCAAATGCCAAGCTCGCCCTTGCCGATGTCATGGCAAGGACGGGGGCAAAGGGCTGCGACATCAAGGGCATAGGCATATCCTATCAGATGCACGGCCTCGTGTGTGTGGACCGTGACCTCAGACCCGTGAGAGACAGCATCATCTGGTGTGACTCGCGCGCCGTGCCTTATGGCGAGAGGGCGTTTCATGACCTCGGCGGCGACTATTGCCTGTCTCATCTGCTCAACTCTCCTGGCAATTTCACCGCCGCCAAGCTGGCATGGGTCAGGGAAAACGAGCCTGAAGTGTTTGGACGCATACACAAAATCATGCTGCCGGGCGACTATCTCGCGCTGCGTCTCAGCGGCTGTGCCAACACCACGGTGAGCGGACTGTCAGAGGGCATCTTCTGGGACTTCAGGGAGAAGGACGTATCGCAGCCCCTGCTCGACTGTCTCGGCATATCGCGTGACATGATTGCCGACATAGTGCCGACATTTGGCATACAGAGCCGCGTGTCAGCGGCAGCGGCAGCGGAGACGGGCCTCGAGGCAGGCACGCCGATAGCCTACAGGGCAGGCGACCAGCCCAACAACGCTCTCTCGCTAAACGTGTTCAACCCCGGGGAGGTGGCTTCCACGGCAGGCACGTCGGGCGTGGTGTATGGAGTGTTGGGCGAGGTGGCCTATGATCCCAAGAGCCGCGTAGGCACATTCGCACATGTCAACCACACAGACAGACTCGACCGTCTCGGCGTGCTGCTCTGCATCAACGGCACGGGCATACTCAACGCCTGGGCGCGACGCAACCTCGCCCCCGACCTCTCTTATGCCGACATCAACAGCCTCGCCGCAAAAGTGCCTGTGGGCAGTGACGGCGTGACGGTCATACCGTTTGGCAACGGAGCGGAGCGCGTGCTTGAAAACAGAGAGACAGGCTGCTCCATACATGGACTCAACTTCAACAAACACGACCGCGCACACGTGCTGAGAGCCGCTCAGGAGGGCATAGTATTCAGTTTCTGCTATGGCATGGAGGTCATGAGGGGCATGGGCATGGACATCAGCAACATACATGCAGGGCGTGCCAACATGTTTCTCAGTCCGCTCTTCAGGCAGACGCTTGCCAGCACGAGCGGAGCGGTCATACAGCTCTATGAAACTGACGGCAGCGTGGGGGCGGCAAAGGGCGCAGGCATGGGATGTGGCATATACAAGGATCATGACGAGGCATTCGCGTCATTGCAGAGGCTTGCTGTCATAGAGCCCGAAAGCCACAATGACGCCTATGTGGAGGCTTATGAGCGATGGAAACGCACGCTTGCACAGT